>JBAUZG010000081.1:0-33187 GCA_049585195.1 Bryobacteraceae bacterium
ACTCGCACTACGATCGCCTTGCAGCGATTCCGGCGATCGGAAATACAAAGGTAGAGACGGCTGAGATAGGACCCATCCGGCAAGCGCCGATCGATCTCCAGGCGCGCATTCTGGCGCATGCGCCACAATAAATCCGCTCCGGTCTGGGCCGCCGCCTGCCAGAGTTGGTAGCCCGGAAAGAAGCGGTCGGCCAGACACAGCATGCCCTTTTGCAAAGCCGGTATCACCTGCTGAGCCAGCGTGATCTCATCGGTGGCATACGGCGCCATCTGCGCAGCCCATAACACGTGCGTTCCATTCTCCAACAGGCCGACAAAGCGCAGTTTGGGGAAGGCACTCGATCCACGACTGGCGCCGGGCCTGCCAAAAGCCGCTTCGTTTTCCGCGGTATCGGCCACATCCAGCGTGCTGCCGTCCAGACTGACCAGCCGCCAATCGCGATACCAAGCCCCCTTCGTCCGGCGCTCGGCCATCGGAGCGACCACCGACTCATACAGCGCCTTCACGGGTTCCACGCCCATCCGGCTGCGCGCCTGCGAAATGCCCGACTTGCCTGCCACCCTCACCGCCGCAGATGGATCCAGCAGCCACTGCACTCCTTCTAACAAACAGCGCAGCACCTCGCGATAAGAAGACCGCATATACAACGCCAACGCGATGACGTAGTACACCACCACATGCGCGGGCAGATCACGTTCCCGCACGCTGGCGCGGCCGGTCTTCTCCAACACGTCGCGCACTTTCTCCAGCGGGAAAAACTTGGCTATTACTCCCAGGCTGATGTAGTCGGTAATCCGACTGCCAGCCGGCAATCTTGCGATGGTTCGCGCCATTCCGCACTCTCCTGTCTAAAACAGGATATCGCAGAAATGTTTGTTAAGTGAACAGTATTGCTGCTAAACCAACTTCGTCACAACCACTCCTCTGAAAAACACGCGGAAGACCGCTCCCTCGCGGTCGCGGCTCGGTTCCGGGCTTGCGGTCTTTCACAGCTTTGGTGGCCCGCAGGGCCATGGGGATCTCCCTTGCGGTCGTGACGAACTTCCGGCTAGACGCTGGAGTCCGCAGCGATTTTGCGGTACAGTTCCCGTTTTCCGATTCCGAACTGGCGGGCAACTGTCTTGATTGCATCCATGCGCTCAACGCCAGTGGCTTCGAGCTTGCTGACTTCGGCAACGGGATCTCCGGTAGCTTGGGTTTCCGAAGAACGCGCGATTACAAGAGTCATTTCGCCTCTGATAGAAGGCCTCGAGCGGAGATCCTCGAGAATCTCGCGCGGAGTGCCGCGCAGAAACTCTTCATGAAGCTTGGTGAGCTCGCGCGCGACCACAATCTGGCGCTGACCAAAAACAGAACTGATATCTTCCAATGACTCGAGAATGCGGTGTGGGCTTTCGTAGACAATCAGAGTGGCTGTTTCGCCTTTAAGCTGCTCGAGCAAACGGCGACGCGCTCCGGATTTCTGCGGGAGAAACCCGGCGAAGCGAAACTCGCCTGCGGATAAGCCGGAAGCCGAGAGCGCGGCCAGCGCGGCTGACACGCCGGGAACTGGAACAACCCGGATTCCGGTGTCGATAGCCGCTTTAACGAGACGATAGCCAGGATCGGAAACGAGAGGCGTGCCTGCGTCACTCACGAGCGCAACCGATTCGCCTGCCGCAAGGCGAGCGATCAGCTCTGGCGTTCGCGCCATCTCGTTGTGGTCGTGATAACTCACGAGCGGCTTGGCAATTTCAAAATGATCGAGAAGTTTCTGCGTTTGGCGGGTGTCTTCGCAGGCAATCACGGCGACTTCTTCGCGCAAGACCCGCAGAGCGCGGAGCGTGATGTCTTCCAGATTTCCAATGGGCGTCGAAATCAGGTACAGCGCGGCACTCAAGCAATTAGCAGTGTATCGTTGAATGGAGGGAGTGCTTGCATAAGGACGACACTTCGGCGGGAAAGCAGAGACAATCAGCGGATACTGAACGGCTATCTGCACCTGCGGCCGGACAGCGGGCCGTGCGCGATTGAATTCAACATTGAACTGTTGCCGCGCCTTATCGCTGAGATTAGCGCCGGCGCACGGGCCGGCCAAGAGATTGGCGGCCTTCTGGTCGGCTCGTTTCGAAGAACCGCGAGCGTTACTCTCAGAATCGACGATTTTGTAGTTATAGCGCGGCGGGAGAACGACGAAGCACGCTACAACCTAACGCCGGAACAGCGGGCTAGACTGTCGACCAAACGGCGCGAGTTGGTCGAGGGACGAACCGCGGTGCTGGGATTCTTTCGCAGCCACATGCGCAGAGAGGGTCTGGCTCTCTCTGGCGACGATCGCAAGCTGCTTACGGTCGAATTTGGCAAGGCAATCTACGTTGCGCTGCTCATCCGTGCGCAGGCCCCATACACAGCGGGATTCGCCATCCCGGACGCTGAAGGCGCGCTGCCACCTGGAAGCGTGCCGAAAGAGCTCCAATTCGATGCGGAAGAAGTGGGGCATCTTCGACATCAACCAGTTCTGCAAGAATCGCCGTCGACGCCGCGCCTTGCTCCAGCGACAACGGAACGGCAGGCTTCGCCGGACCAGCCCGGCCGGTCCGGCCTCCCCGCGCTGACCGCCTGGAAGGCGGCATTATGGTTCGTTTGGGCCGCCTCAGTTATGCTGACGGCTCTGCTGCTCACGGCATGGGCGCCGTTTACAACAAACCTATTCGGCGCCTCTCGAGCCGGCTTGAGATTGAAGGCCACACCTCACGGAGACATGCTCGAGATTCAATGGAACCGCCGGCAGCCCGATATCGAGCGCGCAGGAGGCGCGATCCTAACAATCGAAGACGGAAGCTCGCACCGAGAGCTGAAGCTCACTCGGTTTGAGCTTCGAACGGGAAAGCTTGCCTACCAGCGCGGAGGCGATCGAATTACAGTCCGACTGAGGGTTGAACTTCCGGAATCGGCCGAGCTGGTTCAGTCGGCCCAATGGCCAGCCCAGTGATCGGGACTAATCTCTGAGGAATAGCCGGAAGTCGCCGTTTTTCGCATCGAGAACCACGGTGCTGCCCGGTGGGATGCGGCCCTTCGAGACCAGAGCTGCCAACGGTTGCATAAAGTGCCTTTGTACCGTGCGCTTCAACTCGCGGGCTCCAAATTCGGCGCTCGTGCCTCGGTCAAGCAAGAGATTCTTGCCGGAAGGTGTGTAGGAGATACGAAACGACCGAGCTCCGAGCCGCTGGAAGATGAGCCGCGCGAAGTTTTGCATGAGCTGATCGAGAATCTCGGCGCACTCCTCGCGACCGAGCGGCCGGTAGGTGATCACTGAGTCGATGCGGTTCACAAACTCCGGCGAAAACTTCTGCCGCACGGCGCTCATGCCGATACTCTGCAGCTTCTCCGGCTCAACGACGGCATCCTGCTTCACCATCGCTTCGAACCCGAAATCGGGGCAGGTTGCCCGGCGAATCGATTTGTCGCCCAGATTACTCGTCAAAAAGATCATGGTGTTTTCGAAGTTCACACTCGAGTTGTCGCCAAGGCGCAACGTGGCTTTATCGAGAACGCCCAGCAGCAACCGAACCAAGGAGGGGGCGGCCTTTTCGATTTCATCGAACAGGATCAGCGAGATGGGACTGTTTTCGCTCGCCGCGGCGTTGATTTTCGCCTGCGTCAGCATGGGCTGCGTTTCCCGGTGGCCTAAGTAGCCAGGAGGGGCTCCGACCAGTTTCGCTACCTCATGCTCCATTTGAAATTCTCCACAGTCAACCTTGAGAAGGTTCTTAGCCGATCCGTGCAGCACTTCAGCGAGGGCCTCGACGGTGCGTGTCTTACCGGTGCCCGTGGGGCCAAGCAAGAGAAACACGCCGATGGGACGGCCCTCGGGCGCCAGACCCGCTGAATGCATCTGGATGTACGGAACAATGGTGTCGATAGAGTTGTTCTGCCCCACCAAAATTTCGCACAACTGTAAAGTGAGTTCGTCTGGCTCGTCAGGCGGGTCGTTTCGCCGGCTCCGAAGGGAACTAGATCGCATGCTGAAGAGAAACCTCCGCCCAGGAGTCTAGGAGGTGGCCGGGTCGAGCAGTTCTAGACGAGCGGTGACAGTGGGCCGGGAATCCCGCCTAATCCGTTGAAGGAGAAAGATTTATCCAAGCGAAAGAGCGGCGAAAAATTTCTCGAAATTGTCGTGACTGACAAGGGCGGCCATCGCTCGGTTCAAGCGTTGATCCTGAACGGCCCTAACAGGCGACGTCTTCTCGCGTGATCTCCATTCCTTTCACGCGGCCTAACATGGCGAGGGCAACCTTATCCGTTTGGAAGAATTCTTGGGCAACCTGCTGGACCTGTTCTCGTGAGACACACTCGATTGACTCGAGCATCTCGTCGAAACTGTAGAAGCGCGGGAAATAGAGCTCCTGCCGCGCAAGGTTCGACATCCGGCTGGAGGTAGATTCCAGGCTCAACATGAGCGAGCCCTTCAAATGATCCTTGGCGCGGCGCAGCTCGTCTTCGCCGATGAGGTCTTCCTTGACGTTGATGATTTCCTGAATGATCGAACTGACTACTTGCCGCGCGGTTTCAACACCCGTCCCGGCGTAGATGGTTGTACATCCGGTGTCGCTGAAGAGATTCAGCTCCGAATAGACCGAATAAACCAAGCCTTGCTTTTCCCGTATATTTTGGAACAGCCGCGAGCTCATGCCGCCACCCAGAACAGTATTCAAGACATACAACGGGAACCGCATCTCATGAGCAAGTTCGTATGCAGGGACGCCTACCGTGATATGCACTTGCTCGAGCGATTCCTTGTTCTTAAGGATGATGGGCGCGGATGCCACTGGGGTTTTATCCAGCGGAAATCCATCCCGATCGGAAAGGTCGCTGAAGCGCTCGTTCACAAGAGCGACGATCTTATCGTGCTCGAGGCTTCCCGCGGCGGTGACTAAAATGTTCTTCGGCGCGTAGACACGATTGTAGAAGTCGAACAGCATTTGCTGGCTGAATTTTTTTACTGTCTCGCGCGTCCCCAGAATGGGCCTGCCGAGGCCGTGGCCCTTCCAGAAGTTGCTGATGAACATCTCATGCAGAACGAATTCGGGCTGGTCGGCCTCGCTCTTAATCTCTTCGAGGATGACGCCCTTTTCTTTCTCGATGTCGTCTTCCCGGAAGACCGGATTCAGCACCATGTCAGAAAGGACATCGAGGGCGATGGGCAAGTGCTCGTCAAGAACTTTGGTATTGAAGCTGACCAGTTCCTTGCTCGTGAATGCGTCCAGTCCTCCGCCGACAGAATCCACCGACCGGGCGATTTCTTCCGCGCTCCGATTGACGGTCCCCTTGAAAACCATGTGTTCAATGAAGTGGGACAAGCCGCTCTCGGATCCTTTTTCCACTCGCGAGCCCGTTCCGACCCAAATACCGAGAGACACGGAACGGACAGATGGCATGGACTCGGTAACGATTCGAAGACCATTCGGTAGGACCGTCGTCTGGATCTCGCGCGATCCCTTTGATTCCGCCGGCAACGGGGCGATAGCAGCAGATACGCGAGGCCACCGTTTGACGACGGACCCGGCAATCTTTGAATCGTTCACGAGTAAATACCTCTTCTAAGTGTATCGCGTTACACTAACCGTAAATGTTGCAATCACTTGAGAGCGAAGCAAAGTCGCCTTCGCTCCTCGGACTCGAACTGGCGGAGTTACGCGAGGCCCTTGGGCCGACCGAGCCGGCCTATCGGGCCCGCCAGCTATTTGACGCATTGTACAAGCAACTGGCCGTAGATTTATTTTCCATTTCGACATTTCCTGAAGGCCTTAAGAATCAACTAGTTAAGAAGTTTATTATAGGTATTCCTTCAATTGAGAAGCGGTATGATTCCGCGGACGGTACCCGGCGCTATCTACTCCGGCTGACGGACAACCGGACCGTCGAAAGTGTCTGGATGCCCGAAGAAAACCGGAACACGATCTGCATTTCGAGCCAGGTGGGATGCCCGGTCGACTGCCGGTTCTGTTTGACTGCGCTCATGGGCCTGGAGCGGAATCTCACGTCTGCGGAAATCGTAGGGCAGGTATTGCTGTTGGCCCGCGAACATGGAGGGCGCTCCCCCGGCCAACGGCTGAACGTAGTGATGATGGGAATGGGCGAGCCGCTGCTGAATTTGGAGTCCGTGCTAAAGGCAACGCGTTTGCTCACGGAAAAAGACGGGTTCGGCATGTCGGCGCGGCGAATCACGCTATCGACTTCCGGGATCATTCCAAAGATCGAGGAGATGGGGCGCGCGCCGGTTCGTCCGAAGCTGGCCATTTCGTTGAACGCCTCTACCGAAGAGCAGAGGCAGGAACTGATGCCTATTACGAAGAAGTACCATCTCCGGGACCTGATGGAGGCCTGCCGCGCTTATCCGCTCAGGCCGTGGGAACGGCTTACCTTCGAGTACGTTCTATTGAAGGATACGAACGATTCGGAGGGGGACGCCCGGCGGGTGGTGCGCCTGCTTTCCGGTTTGAATGCGAAGCTGAACCTTATTGCTTTCAATCCCGGCCCGGGCATACCGTTCGACACGCCTTCGGAGGAACGCGTGCACCGCTTCCAAGAAATTGTGAAACGCTCGGTACCCTGTTTTGTACGCAAACCGCGCGGGCGGGAGATTTACGCGGCCTGCGGACAATTGAAGCGTGTGAATCAGGACTTGGTCCGGCTCTAACCGAAACCCGGCTCGTCAGGGATCTTCGACTTCGGGCGGGGGCGGCTTCGGATGAGACTTCGTGCTCCCTTCGGTCAGGCCGAGGACCCACTTCACAGCTTCGAAATACATTTTCTGAATATCGGGGTCGTCCCAGGCCTCGTTGGTGTGACCGAGGGTTGAGTAGAAGACTCGTCCCTTGCCGTACATCTTGGACCATGCGACAGCGAAATCGTGATCGGTGCGGTGAATGCGAGGGTTGTTGTTGTAATCGAGCTTGCGTTCGTCGAGCCGCAGTAGCACGTTCACCTTTTCGCGAGACCATGCCTTGGCTTGGTAGATCTCATCGCGCTTCATAAACTCCTTCGGGAAGTGGCGGACAGCGGGGAATTCGGGATCTTCAACGACAATTGGAGCCCAGAACGTCATCCAGGGGTGCTGATCGAACCAGCCGCCAATCATTTCGCCATACTCCGGCCACTTGTAGTTTGTATCGAGCGCGGCATGGACCCCGACAAAGCCTTTGCCGTCGTCATGCACGAACGAGATCATGTCCTTTTTTTGCTCGTCAGTCAGATTAAGTTCGCCGGTTGTACTGCTGAAGACAAGCGCGTCGAAATAATTCAGATTCTTGCCGTTCGGATGCATCGGGCCCTTGGTGATTGGTTCGGTATCCGTGCGTAGGTAGGCGTCCCATAACCCGGTGTCGTGGCCCATTTTCCAGAGTGTTCCCATCGCATCGGGAACTGAGTCATGTTCGAAGCCGTTTGTCTGGCCGATGATCAGGATGTGCTTTCGTACCGAGGGCGGCGCCGCGGGCCTAGGAGGGGGAGTCTGCCGTCCCATTAGGAAGGGGATTGCAAGCGCGAGCGGCGATGCGAGAAGGGCGTACTTTTGAAGTCGTTTCAAAGTGGTGCTCCCAAAATCTAAAACTTTCCTTGAAAGCGTATCAAAGCGCGCGGAGAAAACGGATGGTTCCTGTGAGAACGCGGCGAAGGCGAGCTGTCTGGCATGGGTGGCGTTCGTCCGGGTGCGCGGGTATACTGAAGGTTCGAATGATTTACTTGTTCGCAACGGTCCACGTAATAGTTTGTTTATTCCTGATTATTGTGGTGCTGCTGCAAAGCGGCCAGGCGGCGGATTTGGCTGGGGCGTTCGGGGGCATGGGCTCCCAGACGGTATTTGGGCCGCGAGGTTCGGCGACGGTTCTATCCAGGGCTACGACTTGGGCCGCGATCACATTTATGGTTACCTCCTTGGGTCTGGCGATTTTAGGAAGCCGGCGGGCTACAACCGGCGCCGGAAGCGTGCTCGACAATCGTGTGACCACCGCGCCTCCACCTGCCAGCCGCCAGCAGACGAAGCCGCAGCCTCAACCGGCCGCGCCAAAGAAGTAAGGTGGCGACAAATTTGGCGGAGTTGGCGGGCGTACTAGCTTGAGATGCTAGGCTAGTTTGGTTCAAGTTTCTTCTATAAGCGGTCGTGGCGGAATTGGCAGACGCGCATGCTTGAGGTGCATGTACCCAAAAGGTGTGGAGGTTCAAGTCCTCTCGACCGCACCAACATTCAAACGGGACCACCGGGCTCAGGCACCAGGCGTTGCCGTTCAGCTTTGGAATTGCGCGGGCCCCGAATTCGCTCCAGAAGAACAGATTACCCGCGGCTTCTAAGGGGTGCGAAGAGTGGCCATGGCAGAATTAGCCTTTCGCCAAATTTTGTAAAGCCTGGGTGACTACACGAGATTTACCCCCAGTTGCTTCGACTGGATCTGACATTGTTCGGGTACGCGTTGGCGGGTTTTGCGGAATGTGCGGGAGAACGGACGGCCTCTAAGGCAGTTCCGCTGCTGCGAGCTTGCGGAGCACGAACGGATTGTTAGAGAGCCGGCGGTCCCAGCCGCGCCAGATCTCCCGGTTGCCGACCTCCAGAGCGGCCGCTTGGTCCACGGCACCGGCGCGGCGGAGCAGCGCTGCCAAAGACGCGTCGAGCGTCGTGAGAGAAATCGCATTCAGCAAATCGCTCCGCACGTCGGGGTTCGATGCCAACAGCCCGCGGCGCAACTCCTGATACTTCCGAATCGCCTCGTCCAGTTGGCCCGTTTCGGCATCATGGTCGGCGAGAGCGCGCAGAGTAATGGCCGCCTCGCTTCCAGGCTTGAGGACTGCGGCGGGATAATCTCCGATATCGCGCAGGCGCCGAAAGGCCGCTTCAATCCTCGCGGCGGCATCGCTCTCGCGATGCATCCGGCGGGCGGCATAGGAGGAACCGGCGAGGAGGAGTACTTCCAGACGGCGTGCGGCCACATCGTCGGGAACCTCCCGAACCCTCATCAGCGAGTGATCGTAGACTTCGAGTGCTCGCTGCAGATTTCTGCGCCGCAAGAGATCGCCTAAGTAATGCCCGGCGGTCGCGATCGCAGTTCGGATTTCGTAAATATTGCGATCCATCTGGGCGAATTTTTCGAGCGCATCGAAGGCCTCCTGCAGCCGGGCGGCGGCCTCCCCAGGCCGGTTCAGATTGATGCCGCCGTCTTCCCCCAGAAGGAGTCCTTCGCGGCAGCGGGTCTGGTACAGGATCACCCGGGTGTAATAAGTGTCCCCCTCGTCGCGGAGGAGTTGTTCCCACAGCTGACGCGCCTGGCGGACGGCTTCCTGCGCACCCTGCAAGTCGCCCAGACCGGTCAATGCGCCGGCAAGCATGTTGAACGCCTGCGCCCGCGGCCCCGGCACGGTTGAGGTGTTTCGGGAGTAATCAATACCCAGCCGGGCGTAACGGACGGCTTCCTGGAACCGATGGAGGCCCGTGTGGACTTCGGCCAAATCTCCGTAGATATAGGTCGCTCCGTTAATCTCGCGGCGTGTCAGACTGCCGAGCCGCGCCAAACGGTCGAAGCCCTCCTCAGCCTTCGGGGACCAGGCGATAACTTGCTCCGGGCGGCGTTCGGCATACGCGACCACCGCGAGGTCATGCGCCACATTACCCATCTGCCAAAGCGCTTCCCGGTTGGTTGGATCGGCCGCCAGAACAGTGTTGGCGATCTCTCCCGCCTTCCTGAGGCTTTTTTCAGCCTCTGCATACTGGCCCAGTTGGTTCCACTCCGGAACTCCCTGAAGACGCGCGATGCGCAGATAGCCGGCGCCGATTTCGAGCGCCAGTTGCTTATCGCGGAGAGCGTCCGGACGCAGGCTTTCCAGATATTGAATGGAGGTGGCCACGAACTTCCTGTGGAACCGCAGGTCGCTGCCGGCATTCGGTGTATTCAGTTGTGATTCGAAATCCAGCAGTTGCCGGGAGAGCCGGCGTAACTGTGTCACGCGGGCTTCCGCGATCGCGCGCTGGCGCTCGGCGATGTACAGCCCCGCCGCGAGACTCAAGATCACCACCGCAGCGGCGCTCACCGGGATCCAGTAACGCCGAACAAACTTTCCCGAGCGATACCAGAAGTTAGCCGAGCGGGCCCGCACCGGCCGCGATTCGAGAAAGGCCTTGAGATCGTCTGCCAACTGCTCGACGGTGGCGTAGCGCGCCTCCGGTTCCTTGCGCAGAGCTTTGAGCAGAATGTAATGGAGATCCGCGGGAATGTCGGGATTCAGGCGGCGGACCGGAGCGGGATCGGTGGCGCAGATCACGGCGTCGATGGCTTCCGCCGTGCGATCGGGAAAGGCATGTGGCGATTGCCCGGTAAGGAGGCGATAGAGGACGGCACCCAGAGAATAGACATCCGTTGCGGTACTCTGGGCCGCCCCGCGGACCTGCTCGGGGCTGGCATAGTCCGGCGTCAGCAGGCGCTCCTGAGTGCGGGTCTGATCGGTCTCGGCATCGAGAATCTTAGCAATTCCGAAATCCAGCAGCTTCGCTTGGCCGGCCGCGTCGACCAGGATGTTGGAAGGCTTGATGTCGCGGTGGATGATCAGGTTGCGGTGGGCATAAGCGACCGCATCGCACACTTCGAGAAACAGGCGGAGTTTGCCGCGCAGGTCAAGCTTCCGCGAGTACACGTCGATGGGAACGCCATCGATATAGTCCAGCACTAGGTAGGGGCGGCCGTCGCCAGTCTCGCCGACGTCGAGAAGGCGGGCAATTCCGGGATGCTGCAGCCTGGCCATAATCTGGCGCTCCCGCAAAAACCGGGACCGCAACGAAGCACCCGGAACGCTACGGCAGAGCAGCTTGATGGCGACCTGTTGCTCGACTTGGCCATCGGCGCGCTTGGCCAGAAAAACCTCGCCCACACCGCCACGGCCGAGAAGGTGCTCCAGTCGGTACGGTCCGCAATGAAGTCCTGGTGCGGGAAACTCTTCCAAAGACTCCAGGAAAGCTTGAGCCGCTCCTGAAACCATCTCCGCCATTGGTGTATCAGGCGAGTCGAACTGGAGGAGGGATTCCAATTCTGCCTGCAAGTCCGCCGGAAGCTGGCGCCGCTCGAAGTAAAGCTCGCGCTGTGCGGGAGTGAGATCATCCACCTCGCGGAATAGTCGGAGGACCTCGTCTCGCATAACTCAGAACATGATGCCACGGCTTAGCGCTTCCCGGAAATTGACGGCGTAACCGGCGCCGCGAGGCTCACCCCTCACCCACCTGCTAGGCTGGCGGTTTGAGTGCCCCTGACTGATATAGCGAGGAATCTCCAGAGAATTAGCCAAGCGTATAATGATTCCCATTCACGCTGAATCGCACCCGCCTATAACCGAGTTGCTGCATCAAATGCGCGCCGGCAACGAACTGGCACGGGGCGAACTGATGAGCGTGGTCTACCAGACCCTGCACCGGATCGCCGATTCGCAGCTTCGCAAGGAACGGCCGAACCATACTCTGCAACCCACCGCTCTCGTCAACGAGGCATATCTAAGGCTTTTCGGCCAATCTGAAATCCAATTCGCGGACCGGGCGCACTTTTTCGCGGTCGTATCTCGGGTGATGCGGCGGATCCTAGTGGACCATGCCAGGGCGCGAGCGGCGGCATGTCGCAAGGAGGAGCAAGTCCAGTTAGATACGTCCATCGACTTCGAAGCTGGAGGCAGCTCCGAGCCGATGAAACTTCTGGATCTGGACCTCGCTATGGAAGCGCTCGCCCGGGAGCGGAGTTCGCTGGCCGAACTTATCGAGATGCGCTACTTCGGAGGCATGACCGCAGAAGAGACGGCCGAAGTAGTCGGCCGCTCCGTGCACGTAGTCCGTCATGAGCTTCGTCTGGCGCATGCATGGCTGCGGCGCGAGTTGGCGGGGCCGCATTGAACGCCGCCCTCCGTGAACCTTAAACTTCAAAGCAACGCGGCAAGTCCGTGACTGCGCATTTATTTTGCTCGTAACCTGCTAAATTTCGCCTCGAATCTCGCTTACCCAAACAGAGGGCAGTCTGGGATCAGAACGTAGGGACTGACGGAGGGCTAAGTTATGGGGCGCCTTTTTCGTAAGGGCAGGAGCACGGCGCTAACGGCTTCTCTGCTATTTGTCGTGGGAGCAATCTTCATTTCGAGAACGGTGGAGGGACAACTTCCGCCGTCATCGAACCGGACGTTCATCCCCAATGGGACCTTGTTCTTCAACCCGGGCGGCGCTTCTCAGACCTACAGCACGGTTGGCGGAGGAATCGACCAGACGGGCCCATTCTTCCAAAGCCTGGGCACCAACGGCCGAAGTTGCGGGTCGTGCCATCAGCCGAGCGACGGCATGTCGGTATCCGCCCTGAACGTCCAATTGCGCTTCGATCAGACCGCCGGCCTGGACCCGATCTTTCGTACGGTCGACGGCTCGAACTGCGATCATGACGTCGATATCTCGACGCTTCGGGGACGCTACTTCGCCTATAGCCTGCTGCGCACGCGGGGCTTGATCCGCATCTTCCTGGCGGTCCCCGCAGGCGCGGATTACGCGGTCACCGCCGTCAGCAATCCATACGGCTGCAGCGAGACCAATGTAATCTCGCAGTACCGCCGGCCATTGCCGGCCACGAATCTTCAATTCCTAAGCGCTGTGATGTTCGATGGCCGGGAGTCCACTCCGCTCACGGGTACAACCAAAATCCTTTATGCGAACTATCCCGGGTCGCTCGAAAGCGACTTGATCCACCAGTCGCTTGATGCGACCATTACCCACGCACAGGGCGACGGTACGAGGCCGACACCCGCGGAGCAGCAGGAAATCGTCAATTTCGAGATGGCGTTATTCACAGCGCAATCCGCCGGGTTCTTCACCGGACCTCTGAACTCCGCTGGCGGCAATGGGGGGCCGATACCCTTGGCCACACTGCCGTTCTTCATTAGCATGAACTCGAGCATCCACGCTTTACTCCCTGACGGTCCGGAACAGCCGGGCGGGTTGGTGACGCCGGGCGACGGTCAGTTCACTTCCAACATCTTCAATCTCTACGACGCCTGGTCAGGACTGCCTTCATATGATTTCAGGGCGTCGGTGGCCCGAGGGCAGGCCATCTTCAACACCAGACCCGTCACCATCACCGGGGTAGCCGGCATCAACGACGATGTTTCCGATGGCGGACTGGTCGCTGGGGGCATTCCATCGCTTACCGGAACTTGCGGCACCTGCCACGACACGCCCAACGTAGGCAACCACTCTTTCCCCACGCCCTTGAACATCGGCACCGGCGACCCGAGCCCTTCAAATGTATCTGTCAATATGGGCGGAATCGATATCAGCTATCTGCCGCAAATCACGGTATGCCAATTAGTGAACGGCCAGCCAAGCGACAACTGCAAAACCACTAGCGATCTCGGCCAAGCCTTGATCGACGGCAAGTTCGCTCATGTCGGCAAGATCAAGGGACCCATCCTGCGCGGCCTCTCCGCGCGCGCCCCATACTTCCATAACGGCTCCGCTAAGGGCCTGCTGGATGTCGTGCATTTCTATGAGAACCGGTTCGGACTTGTCCTGAGCCCACGGGACGAGCTAGACCTGGTCAACTTCCTGAGTGTGCTCTGAGTGGATTCATCCCAAGCCGGAGCTGTCCAAAGGACTGGCCGGCCCTATGTCGCGACGGGTCGGAGATGGAAACGGCTTTGGTCGAGTCGGAGACTCGTTTGCGAGGCACTCAGTCATATCGCGGGAGTAAGGCTCCCGCGTTGGTGCAACAGGAGTTCCATGTCGTGCAGACATGTGCTGCCCCCGCGGTCGCAATCTTTGGTCTTGAGGTCCCGACGCAAACGCAAGGTCCGCACCCTTGCTACGGCGGCAAACGGATCCCAACACCCGCTGATTTCGTTCTTGAGTGGGAGCCCGGGGGCGGGAGCGGGCCGAGTGGAAGTTACTGCGCGCTCCGAGAACCGGAATGCGCGTCCTTAGTGTGCTTGGGCGGAGGCTTCCCGGTTACAGTCGATAGAGCGGAACATCGAACGAGCTAAGCGGCTCTCTGCTTTTGGGCGGTTTCTGCCCCGGGCTCCGGTTTCGAGATCATAGATCGCCCCTAACGCTAGTACCTTATCGGAAGCGAGCTGGCGAGGTTCAGCCGACACGCAGTACCGAAGTGACCGCTAGCTCACTTTCGATAAGGCCGTTTGAAGTAAGTCGCTGACGTTTGCGAGGGATGCGGCAGACTATGGCAATCTACCGCTATGGGATTTCAATTGATTTTCGCCGTTCGCCCGGTCAGAGAGCCGGAAGGAGATGCTGTTGGAAGATCTGAAGCTGAGCACGGCGACCCTTATTATCACTCAGAAACACCACCTCTGACGGGGTTACAAGAGCTCATCCGCGCCGACGCGTAGCGTTCCTCGCGTCAGCGAGTTCGTTCTAACGGCCATGTGTTTACGATTCCCCTTCCGGCCCGACGACAAATCTCTTACGAGGAAGTCGTCGGTTAGACCTTGCAGATGGCCAGAAGATTCACAGTTTGCTGAGCCCGAAGTGTGTTCGTTTGCGCTTTCTGAGTAGAGAATCCAGAAGGGTCGAGGTTTCCGCACGCTCTCTGACTTCGTGTCAATCGTCCGACGCTCAGAAATTCGCCGGCCGTAAATGGACGGGCCATCCCGGATGTTGGCGTAGGGGTGCCCGAGCCGCCTTTGTTCTCGCTCCTTACGCGCGGCTATATAGGTGCCAGTTAATTAGCTGACACCGACCACACAAAGCAGTAGAGCCGGTCAATTTCTTACAATCCATTAAGGTCGGCTTTGCGCCAAAATCGCGAGTGAAGGCCAAATGTGGAACAGGTGAGGTGCCCTTGGCGATAACTGAGCGGAAAGAGTGGAAGTTTTTTAGCGTTCTGCCGAAGGCAAGTCCAGGCCTCGCTACGGCGTGGTGGGCGGCCCTGCTGATGCGAGGGGTTTTGCCGGCGGCATTTGCCGTAGCCATGGGGCTGCTTGTTAGCGCCGTTGGAAGCGGCCATGCTCTCGCCGGTCCACTTGCGCTCGTCGGCTCGATTTTCATATTGCTCCAGGTACTCAGCCCGATTCATCAGGTCATTGGCAACAATCTGGGAGATCGCACCGCTGCGTGGCTCTACGACCGGCTTACCGAGGCCTGCGTACGGCCGCCCGGGATCGGCCACCTCGAGGATCCCGCCCTCACCAGCGATCTCACCGTTGCTCGCGATTTCGATCTGGGGATGACCGGTCCGCCTCTGTCGATTTCGATGGATTTCATCGCAAATGGAATGGTTGAGATGACTGGGGGGGTTGCGTCCGCAGCGATTCTGGCGGCGTACAAGTGGTGGGCGCCTATCGTGCTTGCGGGTGCGTGGTTGGCAACCCACTGGCTGCTCCGCGAGAGCGCGATCTGGCGCGACCGCAACACCGAGGAGGTACGCGGCGCCCAGCGGGACGCCGAGTATGCCTACCGATTGGCCGTCGATCCGCCTGCGAGTAAGGAACTGCGACTGTTCGGCCTGAGCAGTTGGACGATCGAGCGTTTTCGACAAAGGCGCACTCGACTGCACGAGTTGCAGTACGCAGCGACTCGTCTGAGAGAACGTCCGGTGATGTGGAGCATGTTCCTGGTTGTTGCCGGAAACGTTCTTGTGTTTTGGTCCATTGCAAGTGCCGCAGCCAGCGGTCACATTAGTCTTGGCGCCGCAGTTACGTTTGCGCAGAGTGCGCTCGGCGTGTCGATGATCGCGTTTGGGGGATTCAGTTGGGCACTCGATGGAGCATCGGCTCCGGTCGCAGCCGTGCTTCGGCTTGGAAGTGCGATGCGACAGGCTGGTGAGTTGCACGCTGGTGATCAAGCCGCGGATGGAAAACTGGCACCCGAGATTCGGCTGCGCGATGTGACGTTCGCTTATCCCGCAGGCGGAGCGGGTGCTGCCGCCACGGTGCTCGAGCATTTCGATCTGACAATTCCTGCCGGCTCTTCGCTTGCAATAGTCGGACAAAACGGCGCAGGAAAGACAACGATCGGGAAACTCTTGTGCCGCTTGTACGATCCACAGTCGGGCGCCATCGAAATTGACGGCGTGGACCTTCGTGAATTCGATGTCTCGTCGTGGCGGTCGCGGATCACCGCCGTGTTCCAGGATTTCATTCGTTTCGAGCTGCCGATGCGGGACAACGTCGCTCCCGCCGGCGCTCCGGACGACGTTGTTTGCGCTGCGCTCGAAGCGGCGGGCGCGGCGAAGTTGGCTGGGCTGGATACGGTGCTTGCCCGGGGTTACAGCGGCGGGACTGATTTGTCCGGCGGCCAATGGCAGCGGGTTGCGCTCGCGAGAGCCATTGCAGCGGTGCGGTTAGGCGCGGGTCTTGTGCTGCTCGACGAGCCGACCGCACAACTCGACGTGCGAGGAGAGGCGGAGATTTTCGATCGCGTGCTCGCGGCAACGCGACATTGTACGACCATCCTGATCTCGCACCGCTTCTCGACTGTTCGCCATGCAGATCGCATCTGCGTGCTCGAGCATGGCCGCGTTATCGAGCTCGGTACGCATGAGGAGCTGATGGCGCTTGGCGGGCGCTACCGGACGATGTTCGATCTGCAGGCACAGCGGTTCACCGCTTCAGAAGAGGAAGGCGTGACATATGACGTCCTCTCTTAGTCGGGATCGCGCGATCGAGCCGCTGCCGCCGACGCTTTCTTCCATGTGGCGGCTGTGCAAGCTAGGCTACAGGCACGAGCCACGCTTGATGTTAGGAGCGCTGGTTCTGTCTCAGCTGGCGGCGCTGCCGGATGCACTACTGGCATTGTGGCTGGCACTTCTTGGTATGGGCGTTGTTCAGCACAGACCCGGCATGGTGGAAGGCGCGGCGATCGGACTGGGGTTATCGGCGGCGGCAACTTGGTTCCTTCGAACGATCAGCACGCGATTTCAGCGCCGGTTCCGCGACAAGGTGACCATTGCGTTGGAATCGCACGTGGCGCAACTGCAAGCATCGATTGCGACTGTCGCACATCACGAACGCCCGGAATATCTCGACCGGCTCTCGATGCTGCGCAATCAGGTGTTTGTGCTCGACCACATGTATATGTCGCTGTTTTCCACGCTTGGCTGGATTCTGCGGCTGGGTGTGACGATGGCGCTACTGGCGTCTATCCATCCGGCTCTTCTACTCCTTGCCGTGTTCGCTGTTCCGACGGTCGCGACCTCTTCGTGGCGGCCTGTGGTCGAGAGAACCGCGCAGGAACGAGGGGCGCAGTCCAACCGATTGTCACGTCACCTGTTTAACCTCGCCACTACCGCGGCGCCGGGCAAAGAAGTGCGCATCACAGGGATCGGAGAGCTACTCATACGAGAGCGTCGCGAAGCCTGGCAGAACTGGTACTTGCCTGTGGCGTCCGCGCGCTGGGGATCGGCATGGTGGCACGCGCTCGCGTGGGCGATTTTCGGGTGCGCGTATGTTGGCGCGGTTGTATTCGTGTCGTCCGGATTGCGTGCGCCGGCCGCACAAGTTCTACTAGTGCTTGCTGCAGGCGCACGCCTATCGGCGTACATCGGCGCAACGGTTGGCGAAGTGGGATTTTTGCGCGGATTTTGGGCGGACGGCTCACGAAGGCTTGCATGGCTTGAGGACTACGCAGCCTCAGTTGCGGCAGCGGGCGATCTGCCGGTCCCTTCGATGATATGTCGTGGCATTCGACTCGACCATGTGTCGTTTGCGTACCCGGGCACAGAGCGGGTTGTTCTGGATGATGTGTCTTTAATTTTGCCTGCAGGCGCGGTGGTTGCGATCGTTGGCGAGAATGGGGCGGGCAAGACGACGCTGGTGAAACTGCTCGCGAAATTGTATGAGCCGTCGTCCGGGGCTATTTTCGTCGATGACACGCCGCTCGCACGGCTTCCTGCAGGCGAGTGGCGGACGCGTCTTGCGGGCGCGTTCCAAGATTTTTTCCGGTTTGAATTTAAGGCGAAGCAGACCGTGGGTGTCGGCGACATTTCGCGTTTGAATGATGAACCCGCAGTAGTTACGGCTATCGACCGCGCCGGCGCCGATGATGTTGTTGCGCGTCTCCAGTTCGGACTTGATACCCAATTGGGACCGACGTGGCCAAGCGGAGTCGACTTGTCATTTGGGCAATGGCAGAAGCTTGCGCTGGCGCGTGGATTCATGCGGGATGAGCCGCTGCTGTTGGTTCTCGATGAACCGACAGCCGCGCTGGACGCTGAGACTGAGCACGCGCTGTTCGAGCGCTACGCTCGCGCTGCACGAGGCCAAAACAATGCGAGCGGCCGAATCACGATACTGGTTTCGCATCGGTTCTCAACGGTTCGAATGGCTGATTCGATTGTAGTTTTGGATGGGGCTCGACTCGTAGAGGCGGGCACTCACGAAGAGCTAATGGCGAAGCATGGTCGATACTCGGAGCTGTACGCTATCCAGGCCGCCGCGTACCAGTAACTGGAGCCGGTAGTCAGGCGAACCCACCCAGCTGGTTCGAATGCAGGGGCGCTATCGGACCCTCGCGCAAATCGCACCCGGATATGGCCTTGTTTTAGCCGAACTTCGTCACCGGACCGCTTACTTGCGTGCGCGGCTCGGCCAAACAGTTGAATCCACACGCTTCGTTTCCGAGCCACGACCGCCAGGGAGTGGTTGTGACGAAGTTAGGTTAGTCCTCTCCTCAAGGCCTCAGGTCGATGGTGGTTGCAAGGCGTATCTGTTTCTGCGCCGACCGATCTTCGATGACAATCTCGCGATTTTCGATGCGCACGTCGTCCACTTTTTCGAGACCTTCGGGAACGCGCGTGTAGAAGATGGCAAATCGCGTCGTGATTTTTGATTTTGCCGGCAGCCAGCGATAAGTCGGCGTGCCGAACATTGTGCCTGTACTCACTGCCTCGCGCCTGGGAACGTCGAAAGGCTGCGTGGCAAATTCCATGCCGCGAGCGAGTTTTTGCGATGGTGGGTAGTTGCCCCAATATTGGAGCCAGGGGTAGTCCGCGCGCCTGAAAATATACCCGAGGAGCAGGCGCTTCTTGGTGTTAAGGGCGGTGGCCCATTCCAGGTCGCGATTGGGATCCATCAGCGTTGTTGCGTGATCGAGGTAGTGCGGATTGTCGGGTGTTTGGCGCAGATCGATGGTCTGGCCGCTTAGGCCTGGGGCGAAGGGCCAAGTGAAGTCTTGGCCGGAAACGAGACGGCGGATACTCTGCCCGTTCTCAATCCGATCATAGGGTCGCGTGCGCGACCGTGAGCCGGAAATATCCACTAGGGTCGCGTTTGGTTCGAGAAACGGCGACCCGATAGTGGCATGCTCGGCCCAGTTCACTGGACGATCAAAACCGAGTTCATTTTCGAGCTCGCTTTCCAAGAAGACGACACTTTCGCCATCTATGACTCGGAATGAGCGTGTGAATACTTCATGAACGATTGGAAGCTTTGCTTGCATCGTGACGGATGTGGTGGTGCCTTCCCGTTCTGATTTGAACGTAAAGGTCTGCGAGTGCGCTTCTCCGTGCATCGGCAGTCCGGCGGCCTTTTCTTCAGGGGACACTGGCCCGAACCCGTCGACACAAACGAAGAGTCCAGCACCGCCATCAAACCGCGCAGGCCGCCCTAACTCTCGCGCCATGCGCATTGGATTCCACAAAGGGTTGAGCTTTTCCGGGTCATCCTTGAGTACGAGGCTGGCGAGAGTACTGCCTTTCACCATCAACATCAATTCGAGCTTGTCGTTCGAGAGCCTGACGGCGGGATAGCCTTCGAAGGTAGTATTCTGCGCCGCTCCGTCCCCAGCCCAAAGTAACGTTAGTACAACGAAGGTAAGAAGCTTCAGATAGAGCACGCAGGAGAGGATAGCAAAGCGCCTTGCTACGCTACCTGTTTTGGAGTGTCTCGCGTGAATAGCCGCCGCGAATTCCTCGCTGGTCTGTTAGTGGCTCGCACGGCGCTCAAGGCCCAGCTCGCCCCTACACGAGAAGAACAGGGCCCGCCGGAACCGCTCGATTGGACCTGTCCCATGGACCCGGATGTACATATGGCCCGGCCGGGCAAATGTCCGCGATGTGGTATGAGACTGGTGCTCAAGATTCCCGAACGCGTTGAGTACGGACTCGAAGTCGAGACGCAGCCGCCGGTTCTCAAGCCTGGCGGCCAAGCATCGATCACTCTCCGTGTGGTGGCTCCCGACGGCACGCCGGTTTCGCACTTTGACCTGGTGCATGAGAAACTGATTCATCTTTTTATCGTTAGTGAAAATCTCGAGTTCTTTGAACACATTCACCCGGCTCTGGAGAATGACAAGGCGTTCCACATCCGGACGCGATTGGATAATTCAGGCATGTACCGGTTGTTAGCCGATTACTACCCGACGGGTTCGGTTCCGCAACTCTCGCTCTCTACGTTGTATGTCGATGGCCCCGCTTCTCCTCCGCATTTGAAAGCGTCGCTTGCCCCGAGCCAAAGCACAAATATCAAGGCGACTTTGCGCATGGAACCCGAACAGCCGATGGCTGGTCTCGAAACCCGGCTTTTTTTCGACATAGATCCATACGAAGGCTTGGAACGCTATCTCGGCGTGTGGGGGCACATGCTGGTTGCGAGCGAAGATCTAGTGGATCTCATTCACACGCACCCGTTTCTTGCAGGCGGACCTACAATCCAGTTCAACGTGATCTTCCCGCGCGCGGGCTTGCATCGCATTTGGACGCAGTTTCAGCGCCACGGTGTAGTCAATACTGTCGTGTTCACCATCGATGTCCGCGACGTTTAACTAACGCGTCTCCAAAGCAAACTGCAGCGGCACATCAGATTCCACCACAGAACCGGCGGGCAACGACAAAGGCGCGCGAAACCGGAACACCTGCTTCCATTTCGGATCGAAATGAAAGAGCCAAAGCAGCGGCTCCTTCCGTCCATTGGGAAGGTTTGCGACTATTCGCGCCGTTGCAACTTCCTTAGATGGCTGGGGCCTGATACCGGCAAGCAGTATGCTCGCATTCAGGCGGCGGGATTGATTCACGACCAAGCAATCATGCAAAGGCGGCAAGCTCGTCTCCGCAGCCGTTGTCGCCAGCGGTAGTGCAGCCGGATTTCCTTCTGGAGCGCCGCCAATGACCCAAGCCGCCAGAATCAAGAGTTCTTCTTCTGTCAGGCCGTTATCGGGTGCGAGATTTCCGAAGCCCTTTACGGCGCCCCAAGGGGGCATTTGGCGCATCAAGACTTGTTCTTTAATGTCAACAGCCCAAGGCCGCACTTGTTGATAGGAGGTCAGTGGTATGGAAGCTTGACTTCCGTGGCAAGCGAGACAGCGTTTTGCAAGAATGCGAGAGATATCTCGTGAATAGGTGAGCTTGGTTGTGATGATGTCATGCGCGCTACTGGAATAAGCCAGCAGCCCGCCCGCGATCATTGCAACTACTCTTGACAACTGCATGAGCAGCTAAGCGCCTTCAACTGCCGCTCTAGACTCAGGTGCCCAGTATACTGAATCGAATTGGTCATGAAGAAGCTGCTCTTCGGGTCTTTCTCGTTCTTTGGGTTTACGGCCACCTTGTTGTTCGGTCAACCGGGCGGTCCGCCGACGTTCACAAAAGATGTGGAGCCGATCCTTCAAAAAGAGTGCCAAAGCTGCCATCGTCCCGGCGAAGCAGGCCCGTTCTCGATGCTCACTTACGAGAGCACGCGACCATGGGCTGCCGCGATGAAGGAAGCGGTGAAGATGCGTAAAATGCCCCCCTGGTTTGCCGACCCGCGCTACGGCAAGTTCACCAACGGCCGCGTTCTCAGCGATGCCGAAATCAAGACCATCTCCGACTGGGCCGATGCCAAAGCGCCAATAGGCGATCCTAAAGACGCGCTGCCGCCAGTAAAGTGGGTCGAAGGCTGGCAAATTGGTACGCCGGATAAAATCTATCAGCTGCCCGTGCCTTACGATGTTCCCGCTTCGGGTGTAATTGACTATCAGCACATCATCGTACCCACTGGTTTCACTCAGGATACTTGGGTGCAAGCCGCCGAAGTGCGTCCGACGGATCGCGCGGTCGTGCATCACATAATTGCTTTTATCCGCGAACCGAAATCCAATTGGTTTCGCGGCCAGGCCGCGGGTCGATTTTTTATTGCTCCGCAAGTGAAGACGAAGGAGGAGCCGGATACCAGCGCTCTGCCCAGCGACTTCCTCGTAGGCTACGCGCCTGGCCAGCCCGCCGAGGTATTACGCGCCGGCGAAGCCAAGCTCATCAAAGCCGGTTCGGACTTCGTTTTCCAGGTGCACTACACGCCCAACGGTCATCCCACGGGCGATCAGACGCGCCTTGGCATTGTCTTTGCGAAAGAGCCGCCGAAGGAGCGTGTTCTTACGCTATCGGCGACCAACGGGACGTTCCACATCCCGCCCGGCGATCCAAACTACCGTGTTGACGCCAGTTTCGAGGTGGGTACACAAGTGAAGCTCGCGGGTCTTCACCCGCACATGCACGGACGCGGCAAGGATTTCCTCTACAAGCTCGTGTATCCAACGAACGAAAGCCAGATCATCCTGAGCGTGCCGCATTACAACTGGCATTGGCAGAATTGGTACACGCTCGAGGAACCGATCGTTCTGCCTAAGGGCACCAAGATTGAATGCGTTGCTCACTTCGATAACTCGCCCAACAACCCCGACAACGCCGATCCGACGCGCTCGGTGCCATGGGGCGAACAAACCTGGGACGAGATGATGGTTGGCTTCTTCAATCTCGTTTTCCCGGCCGATCTGCCTGTCGAGAGACTTTTCGCAAAAAAGAACAGCGCCGCAATTGCGAGCCGCTGAGCCCAGGAATCTCGTCTTTGTGTCTAACTTATTCAAGGTGCTCGCAGCTTTACTGATTCTTGGGCTGTGGGCGTTCGACCAAACAGTCGCGCCTCGCAAGCAATTGCTCGCGATCGGAGAGGAGAAGGGCTATCGTCACGAATCTGTGTCGCATGCGCTAGCCACAATCGAACGCCTCGGCCGCGAAACGGGCCTTTGGGATACGGCCATCCGCACCGACACCGAACCGCTTACCAAGAAAAAACTCGAGTACAACGCGAAAAATCTGAACGACTTCGACGCCGTTCTTTTCTACACCGGCGGCACTCTCGAGATGGACGATCAGCAGAAGAAAGACTTCATCTCATTC
This sequence comes from Bryobacteraceae bacterium, assembly GCA_049585195.1. Taxonomy (GTDB): domain Bacteria; phylum Acidobacteriota; class Terriglobia; order Bryobacterales; family Bryobacteraceae; genus KBS-96. The sequence goes on from JBAUZG010000081.1 coordinate 23,139, forward strand.
ATCCATGACGACGGCAAGGGCTTCATCGGCGTACACAGCGCCACCATCACGTTTACGCAATGGCCTGAATACGGTGAGATGATCGGCGGCTACTTTGATGAACACCGCTGGGGCACGTTCCAAGCACCGATCATTGTCGAAGATCCTAAGTTTCCTGGCATGTCCCAATCGCCGCGCGAATTCACCATTACAGACGAGATTTATCAGATGAAGAACTTCTCGCGTGAAAAGTGCCGTGTGCTCATGCGGCTCGACGCCTCAAAGTTGGATCTGACGAACCGGCGCGTTCACCGCACTGACCACGACTTTGCTGTCGCTTGGGCCAAGATGTATGGCAAGGGCCGCGTCTATTACAACACTCTCGGGCACGTCTCAGCAAACTGGGACGACCCTAAGTTCCAAAAGATGTACGTCGAAGCCATAAAGTGGGCTTTGGGCCTGGTGGATGCGGACGTAACACCGCGTCCTCGGCCACAACAAGTAGCCGCAAAATGATGACCTATACCCGGCGGGCATTCGGTCGCACGGCCGCGGGAGCAGTGGGTTTGTATGCTCGTGTCCCCGCACTCGCCGCAGGGCCGTTTCGTCTTAACATTGGGGTCGGCACGTTCTCGTATCACACGCTTTCGCTCGACGACATGATTGTTCAACTCGAGGAGAATCGTGTGCAGGAGATCGAAATGTCACGCGGCGAATTTATGCTCATGCGGCCGCCCAGTCAGGAGATGGTGGAAACGGCTCGCCGTAAGCTCGATGGCGCCGGTATCCGCTGCGTATCCTATTACACGGCTACCATCAAGAATGCGGAGGACCTCGAATACGCTCTTCGCTATGCCAAAATCTTTGGCGCGCAGAATGTTTCGGGTGATGCGACCGGCCCTATCCTGCAGGATATCGATCGCCGTTTCACAGAAACGGGCCTCACTTTCGGCATTCACAATCATTGGTTTCCGCAGAAATTCCCATATGAAAGCACTGACGACGTTTTGCACGCGCTCGCAGGGCTTTCCAGAACTGTGGGGGCCACGCTTGACGTGGGGCAGATGGCTGCTTGCGGTCATGACCCAATTGATGCGATTCGACGGCTGGCGCCGCGCCTCAAGATCGTCCACTTAAAGGATGTCGAAGCCGCCGGGGCTGAGCACAATGTTCTTTTAGGGACCGGGATTGCGAACATCCCTGGCGCTATGCGAGAGCTTAGAAGGGTCCGGTTCCCGCACTTAGTCGCCGTCGAATTTGAGAAGGAAGGCGACGATAATCAGGACATGCGCGAGCAACTTGCTTATGCGCGCAAGCTGGCGTGATGTGCCAGGGTTTGAACTCGCGCGGCATCGATGGCCAAATCTTTGATTCGCTGGTTATCTCAGTCCTGCTTCATTTTGACGATGCCGCAGCCAACTCGAGCAGCCGCGTGGCATCGCGTGCCGGCTTCTCTTGTTCGAAGATCGCAAATTCCTTCTTCGCCTCATCGGTGCGGTGGGTCAATCGAAGCACTTCGCCAAGAGCGAAATGCGCGTCGGCATCGTCAGGATCGAGCAGGATGGCGTGGCGCAGATATTTTTCCGCGATACTAAACTGCCTCTCTTCGCGGTACAGCTTTCCAAATCCACGATCGACGGCGGCATTGGCAGGATATCGTTTTGCCAGCGCGCGTAGTGTGGCTTCCGCTTCCGGGAAACGCTGCAGGCGAATCAGCAACTGAACGCGATCGACGCCGACGTCCGCATCAGCTCCCAAAGCGAGCGCCTGCCCATATGCGTTCAGCGCGTTATCGGTCTGGCCCATCTCGTCATAGATTCGCCCTAGGAGAGCCCAGGCCTGTGGTTGCCGCGGATCGGCATCGAGAGATTGCTTTGTTGAAGCGACTGCATCATCCAACTTTCCCTGGGCATCGCTACCCACCGCCTGAGCAAGCAGCAGCAGTGGTGAATTTGGAATCTGTTTCAATCCGGTAGCAAGAACATCTTGGGACTCGTGGTACAAGCGACCGAGCACGAAGACCAGAGCGAGACGGTAATAGACCTGTGGATCGTCCGGCGCCAGGATTACCGCGTGCTGGAGCGTCTTTATAGCCGAAGGCAGATCGGAGGAAAGCGCCTGTGCCGATCCTAAGAGCAGCAAGGACGCGTAATCCTGATTGCCTTGGACACGCTCAAGCAGCGCTGCTGTCTGAGCGTACTCCCTCAGATGGAAGCGGGCGGTCGCTTCGGCTAGAGCAAGTTGACCCGGAGACGCCGGCGACTGGCCACTTTCGCGCGTCCTCCGAAAGGCTTCCGCAGCCTCTTTGTAGTCCTGAAGGCGCAGTGAAACCAGGCCGAGATTGTATGATGCGTGCGCGTTAGAAGGATTCAATTGCAATGCGTGACGAAGCAGCAATTGGGCTTTAGAAAATTCGCCGAGAGTGGCATAGTTGAGTGCCAGATCATTCAGCGCAGGTTCAAAGTCAGGCCGAATGGCGAGAGAGCGCTGATACCAGGGCGTCGCTTCCTTGTGATGCGATGTTGCGTCTAGCGACGCTCCAATCCAGGCCGCTAATTGCGCATCGCTCGAATTGTTCTTCCAAAGGATATCGAAGCTTTGCATGGCCGTGGCAGTCTCGCCACTGCGGAGCTGCGAAACTGCCGTCTGAAATTGCTCGGTCCAACTTGGCTGCACTTGACCCGCAGCAGATCGTGATAATGACGTACCGACACAGGTAAGTACAATCAGCGCTTGTGCCGCGAAAATTCGCCGGCGATCGACAACCCTTCTCACGCCGCTATTTCAGAAACTGAACACAAGTGAGAGCTGGATCAATCTCGGCGACAGCGCTCCGTTTACCTGCCCGAAGCTCAAGTCTCCTAAGCCTGTATCGACAGAGTCGAACGACGGGTGATTGAATACGTTAAAAAATTCACCACGAAATCGGAGGTTCATATTTTCCCGGAAAGCGAAGTTCTTCGACATCGATACGTCCCAGTTTATAGTGCCAGGACCACGAATGACGCCGTTCCCCTCATTGCCAAATGTAGCGATCGGCGGGGTCGTGAATGCAGCCGTGTTGAACCATTGATAGAGCGTCTGCGGACCGCTCGGATTCCCAATCACGTTCGCTCGTTCCAGTCCTCCCCCTGTTCCTTGATTATCCGTCGGCAATGTAACCGTTAGCGGGAAGCCAGATTGGATGTTTGTAATTCCGGATAGCTCCCAACCGCCCAACACAGCTTTTGTCACTCCCGTGCTCTTTTCGAAAACAGGCAAATCCCACACATAATTAAAAGTCAGGACTTGCGGTACGTCGAAGCTAGCCAGCCCCTTCTCGGCGCTGATATCGCGCGAGTTCTGCGGCGTTCCCCACTCGCTCGATGCGTTTGTCAGTGTTTTCGAGTAAGTGTAGGATGCTTGAAACTCGATGCCATGTTGCAGCCGGTGTATCGCCGACACTTGGAGGGCCTGATAGTTAGAATCGAAAGCCGGCTCGTAGGCCGTGATTGTCGAATAACCTGCGTAGGGCCGTACTGAATCGGGAGAGATAAGGCCATTGGCGACCTGCGCGTTTGGAAACGGCTGATTCAGATTGACTGCGCCCAACAGGTGGGTTCCTTTGGTTCCCACATAGGCCACCTCGACAGAAGTGTTGAAACCTACGTCGCGCTGAACACTCGCTGACCACTTCTGAACTTGCGGATATTTCCATGGGGCCAGTACGGCACTCAGACCGGGTGGGTAGATTGCGCCTTGAGTTCCTCCAGGATTGCTCAAGAACGTGTTGAATATGTTTACTGAACTATTGAACGGCGGATTGAAGCCGCCAAACTGGCTGTAGGAGCCCCAACGGTCATAGAACATGCCATACCCGAAACGAACTGACGTCTTGCCGGTGGAAGTTGGATCCCAGGCAAGGCCGATCCGCGGCGCAAAATTGTTCTTTCGTGGAGGGAAGAGATATCGCCCGAAAGGCGAGTTAGATCCCGCCGTAATGATGCCGTTGAGCGCAGTTCCCGTATTCGGCACAAGCGTGCCATCCGGGTTGACCGTCGGCGCATCGGAAGGATTGTAAAGTGCCGGATCAAATGATCCCAGGAAGTTCGTTGTCGAGTATTCTGGCTGATAATACTCATATCGGACACCAGCTGTAAGCGTGAGGTTGCTCCGCAGTTTCATCTGATCTTCGAAGTACGGCTCCAGGTTAAACCACCGGTAATTCCCGAACGGATCAAGGGCTGTTTCCGTATAGTTGTAGGCGCGCCCAGTCAAGAAATCCGCCAGAGCATTACCCGTATATTGGCCTGTAAATTTAAAGGACCCGTTCGTGTTGTTATCAGAAGGATTCGCTAGTTCGCTCTTCCCCTCGCGCGTCCAGACGATGCCAAACCGAAATGTGTGCAAGCCGTGAATCCACGTATTGTTACTTGAAAACGGCATGCTGAACGAGTAGTTGTGAAAATACCACTGCTCGATGATGCCTGCGTATCCTTGACTAAAATACAGGCTGGGTATGCGATTCAGTTCGTTTAACGGAAAGATTTGCGGAATGTTCAAGCCTGGTGCGTTACAACGGCACGACTGCGGCCCATTCTGCAGATATTTATCGTTATCGCGATAAGTTCCCCAGAGGAACTCCGAGACGAAGTTTGGAGTCGGTGTATACGCGACGTTGAAGCTTATCTGATAAATGGGATAAACCTGGCTTGAAGAGCCAACATATGGCAGGGAATTCTCATGAAACAGGCCATATGGATTCTGTAGTGTTACGTTATCCTGAGTAAGCCTAACGTAGCTACTTAGTTTGTCGGTCGCATGATAATCGAGCCGGAGCGATTCTTCGCGCCACTTTGTAAAGTCGGGCGCGGAAGAGACAAAATTGTATGATCCGTTCTGAAAGCCCGCTGTCGGCTGCGGATAGTAGTACTTAAGCAGCAGGAGCGCATTCGGATCGAGTTGAGAAGCGGGAATAACGTTATTGGGATACGGAATGCCGGTCGCCGGATTCTTAATGACTTGCGGACTCGCGCCGCTCAATAACGCACTGAAATCACCAGTTTGCTCAGCGGCGGTCGGAACAATTGCCAGCGTCGTGCCCGCACTTTGGATGATGCGCCGCCATTCTTCAGACCAGAAAAAGAAGAGCTTATTCCTCTTGATTGGCCCACCCAAATCATACCCGAAATCGTTGTAGCGGTTTTCCGGCACGGAACTGGCAAAAAAATTGCGGGCGTTAAGCTGATCGTTACGGAAGAACTCAAAGGCGTTGCCATGGAACTGGTTATCACCGGAACGGGATATCAAATTAATCTGGCCGCCGACGGAGCGCCCTGTGACGGCAGAATACGAGTTATTCTCGATGCGGAATTCGGAAACAGAAAACAAGTTGGGTGTCACAAATGCATTGCCGCCGAAAGTGTCAAGATTCCTGACGCCATCAATCATGATGTTGTTAGCATCCGATCGGACGCCGTTCATGCTGAAACCTATTGACGAATTAGAGCCAAATCCAGGAGTTTGGTCAATCGATGAAGAAACACCCGGCTCAAGTAACACTAACTGCGTAAACAAACGATTGGTGAGCGGCAATTCATTCAACTGTTGGCCTGTTACTGTATTGCCTTCGCTCGCGGTGACGGTATCGATAGATGGAGGAGTCCCGGTAACCGACACCTGCTCAGTCGTCTGGCCAATGGCGAGGGAAACGGTCAAGGTAACCGGTGAGGCCGCGTAGACAGGGAACTCGTCATGCAAGTAGGATTTAAACCCGGTCTTAGTAACAGCCAATGTGTATCGACCTACAGGGACAATCGGAAACCTGAAAGTTCCCGACGTATCGCTCTCGGCCGCTTCCGTAGCACCAGTTGCCACATTTCGTAGTGTCAGCGTCGCGCCCGGAAGCATTCCGCCGGTTTGATCAGCAACTGTGCCCTGAACTGAACCTGTATTTGCAACTTGCGACCATACGCAAAGCGGGAAGAGAGTTGTAAGCGCAAGAAAGACCATGCGGCCTGTTCTGCGACTACTATTCGCCACCATGTTCCAACACCTCAATTCGCGGGATTAAAGTCTTTTGCTCTTTCGAACAGAGTGGACGACCGCACTGTAAAGATCACCCCGGTACACTGAGCGGGTTAACTCGAGCGGAATGCCTCTGTCCGTAAATGTTTTCCGATTTACCACTAGAACTGCTGTGTTTTTGGGTACGCATAGCAGCTTGCGGTGGGAGGCGGATGGCAATTCTGCAGAAATTTCCTCGACTCCCGTCTGCAGCCGCAATCCGTAGGATTCTTCGAGGATTCGGTAGAGCGACTTCTTGGTCAAGTCGAAGCGCTCCAGCCATGGGCAGATTTTTTGCGGAATCAACGCTGTTTCCGCTGCTAGTGGAGTACTGTCCTTGTAACGTAAACGACTGATCTCATATACCTTCTCGCCTTCGGCGAGGCCGAAAAACTCCTTTGCCGAGGGCGGCGGCGCGATCAAGTTAAATGAAATAACGCGCGACTCGGCCTTTCCGCCTCGCGCCATGATTTCTTCGGTGAAGCTACGGAGCTCTTGCTGTTGTTTCTGCAGGCGGTTGGGAGCTACGAACGTACCCCGCCCTCGATGAGACTCGATGAGGCCCTCGCGTTCCAGAATGCTCATGGCTTGCCGCAAAGTCATTCTGCTCACGCCGTACCGTTCGCACAAGGCTCGTTCCGGCGGCAGCGAAAAACCCGCCGGATACGCTCCGCTTTTGAGAAGCGCGGCCATTGCCTCGGCGATACGCAGGTACATCGGGGTTGGCGAGTCTTTGTCAAATTTCAGGGACTCGAAACTTTTGATCTGGTTCGTGGACCGCATGAGAAAAGGTCTAGACCAAAGGTCTAGATATATCTATCATCAGTACGAGGCGCTTGCAACTGTTTTTTTTGCCGACTGCCTATGATCTTCACGGGAATCATCCTGGCCACGCTTTCCGGCATCTGCAACGGCCTCTTCACCGCGCCTATGAAAGTCGAGCGCCGATGGAAATGGGAGAACATCTGGTTCAGTTTCATCGTGGTGGCCTGCCTGGTAATGCCGGCTATTGTCGTCTTCCCGACGGTACGGAATCTCGGCGACATCTTTAGCCATACGGCTTCGGGATCTGTTTACTGTGCGCTAGGGTTCGGGTTCGCTTGGGGATTCGGCGCTATTTGTTTTGGGCGCAGCGTCGACGCTCTCGGGGTCTCGATCGCCAACAGCCTTGTTATCGGGCTTAGCTCGGCGTTGGGTTCGCTGGTCCCGATCTTCCTGACCGGCGGTTTTCGGCTTACGTACCAGGAGGTTACACTCTTCGGAGGCGTTCTGGTATTTCTGATAGGCGTTTGGTTGTGCGGCAAGGCCGGGCGGCTGCGCGACTACTCGCAGTCTTCAGTAGCAAACGTCTCGCTCACGGGCTACGTCTTCGCGGCTGGCGCAGGTATCATGTCGGCGGTTTTCAACATCGGATACGCTCTTGCGCTGCCGATCGCCGAAGCAGGAGTACGCTTGGGACATTCACGATTTGCCGCAACGAACTGTATCTGGCTGCTCATGCTTGCTGCCGGGGCCGTTCCCAACATCGCTTACTGCTGGCTTTTGATGATTCGCAACGGCACAACAAAACTGCTATCGACACCACCGCTAGGCAGATCCTGGGGAATTGCTACGGTCATGGGGCTGCTCTGGGGTGGCAGCATATTTCTGTATGGAGCGGCAACACCGCGTCTGGGAAGCATCGGGCCTTCCATCGGATGGCCCCTGAGCTTGGCAGTCGGACTTGTCGTAGCGAATCTCATGGGACTTCTGCTAGGGGAATGGCGCGGAGCGGGGCCTACAGCGGCAAAAACCATGAATCTTGGTATCTTGACCCTCCTCTGCGCCATTTTGCTATGTGCTGTCTCAACAAGGATCACTGAATGAAGCTTCCCGAGGTGTGCCGAGAACTTGAAGGCAAACTCATCGCTTCGTGCCAGGCGAGCCACGGAGAGGCATTTCGCGACACGTTGCTCATCGCCAGGCTCGCGCAGGCAGCTCTCGCCGGAGGAGCGGTTGCCGTTCGAGCCGACGGACCGGAGGACGTTCGAGCTATTCGCAGCGTCACCAACGCCCCGATCATTGGAATTCAAAAGGCGATGCAGACGGACGGACGAGTGTTGATCACTCCATCCCTCGAGAGTGCTCGCGAACTCGTCCAGGCCGGAGCGAACATGATTGCGCTTGACGCCAGTAAGAGGGGCCAGCAGTTTGGTGCATTGGCCAGAATCCGGCAGATTCAGGACGAACTAAACGTTCCCACTCTCGCGGACATTTCTACTCTCGAAGAAGCTTTGGAGGCTGCAGAGGCTGGCGCGGTATTCGTTCTGTCTACCTTGCGCGGTTATACAGATGCAACATCACATGTAAAGCGATTTGAGCCTCATTTCATTGAAGAACTTTGCCGTGCATCGCCCGTTCCGGTCATCGCAGAGGGACGCATCTACAGCCCCGGAGAAGCACGCCAAGCCATTTCCGCGGGCGCCTATGCAGTCGTAGTCGGTACCGCGATCACTCGTCCCACCGAGATTGCTCGGAGATTTGCCGCTGCAATCGAAAGCCAGTTTGCGCTGAATGACGAAACGCAAGTGTTCGCCGGCATTGATTTAGGTGGAACCCAAACTAAATTCGGCCTGGTTTCCGGCTGCGGAAAACTTCTTCTCGATTCAAGAACGCCGACGCCTGCGTTTTCTGGACGGACTGGACTTATCGAGCATCTGAAGCGCGTCGCGGCGGAGATTGTTAGTTGGTCGCAACGATCGGGCCGAACGCCGGTGGCGCTCGGCGTTGCGACTGCCGGTTGGGTCAATGTCAATTCGGGGACGGTTGCCTATGCAACAGACAATCTGCCGGGTTGGACCGGTACACCGATTGGCGAAGAACTGGGTTCAGCAGTCGGCATTCCGGTCTCGGTTGAAAACGATGCTAATGCGCTTGCTGTCGCAGAAAGGCATTTTGGGGCGGGCCGTAAGTTCGATCACTTCGTGTGCGTCACGCTTGGAACCGGCGTCGGCGGAGGCTGCTATATCGGAGGCGCTCTCAACCGTGGTGCGCACTTCTTCGCGAATGCTTTGGGCCATCTTGTCATCCAGCCAGATGGCTTGGCCTGTACATGCGGGCAGCGCGGCTGCCTCGAAGTATATTCCAACGCCGCTGCGCTAGTGCGATATGCCGGTAATCGCTTCGTCACGGCCGAGGAAGTGATCCAAGCCGCAAATTCGGGTGATGGCCAGGCGGCCTCGGCTGTCCGCGAACTGGCGCGCTATCTCGCGCTCGGCTGTTGTTCGATCGTTCAGTTGCTTGACCCCGAGGCGCTAATCTTATCGGGCGGTTTGGCACAGAATAATGCGCTACTTTTCTCGGCGCTAGGTGAAGAGCTTTGCCCGCTCATTCCCGCCTGGAAGGAGCGCAACCTGAAGATTGTTGCTTCGCCGCTTGGCTACTGCGGGGGCGTGCTGGGCGCAGCCGCTGTCGCCATCGAGCGCCTTTCCCTGAGGGCATGACAAGAATTGACTCAATCCTTCGAGGTGCATTTATGTTGAATTCGCTGCGGTTGCATCTCTAATGGCGACTTCTAAATCCAAGGTTTACGACGCGCTGATTGTTGGATCGGGAGCAAGCGGCGGCTGGGTAGCCAAAGCACTTGCCGAAGCGGGTATGGATGTGCTCATGCTTGAGGCTGGGCCGCCACGCATTCCCAGCGTGGACTTCACTGAACATACCTGGCCGTATCAGGTGAGGTATCGCGGCTTCGGAGATCAACGGAAATTACTCGCCGATCAGCCTGTTCAGCGTCTCTGTTATGCATGTGATGAATATAGCCATCAATTCTTCATAAACGACAATGAGCACCCCTACACCTTTCCGCCCGATAAGCCCTTCATGTGGATTCGGGGCCGTCAGGTTGGTGGCAAGACATTCTGCTGGGCTCGTGAAAGCTATCGCTACAGCGACTATGAATTCAAGGCTGCTGAGAGGGACGGATACGAGCAAAACTGGCCCTTCAGCTACCGAGAGCTTGAGCCCTATTACGACAAGGTGGAGAG
>JBAUZG010000082.1:0-11870 GCA_049585195.1 Bryobacteraceae bacterium
ACGAGCAGTGGATATATACTCAGCCCACGACTCTGACCGAGACGCTGCCCACCGCTCTCGAGCGACAGGGCGACTTTTCACAGTCGCTCAACGAAGTGGGAGGGCTCCGAACGATCTATGATCCATATACGACTGTCACGGACGCTTCAGGAAACGTGACCCGTTCGCCGTACCCCGGCAACATAATTCCCGCTTCGCAAATCGATCCGATTGCGGCGAAGTACACCGCATCGCTGTGGGATCCTAACAGGCCGGGCGTCGGACCTTATCACATCAACGACTATGTCGCGTCGCTCCCTGTTGATTACCCGTACAAGAATTTCTCCGACCGCGTCGACTACGACGTAACGGACAAACTCCGGATCTATGGCCGCGCGAGTGTTATACGGACTCCGGCGACTACCAGTAATCCGACAGGGTCGGATCTTTTTCAGAATGACCGCGGCAGCCTTCGGGATGCCAACCAGTATGTTGGTAATGCCACTTACACGATTAATCCAACTACCGTGCTAAACGTACGCGGCGATTACCACAGTTTCATAGATGCTTCTAACTTTGTGATACCTTCGGGTTCACCCACATTTTCCACCTTCTGGCCGAGTCAAAGTTTCTACGCTCCGATTTATTCATCTCCAGGCATTCCGAAGCTCGTTCCGCGTGTTTCAATTTTCGACCCGACGGGCCTCAATCAGAACCTGGTGATGGGCGCTTCGGGCGGTTACTGGCAACAACGCCCCAACCAAGACGCGATCGCGGCCCAAATCTCGCAAGAACGGGGCAAGCACTACCTCAAGGGCGGATTTGAGGTTCGCTCGAGCCGGGTGTTAAGCACCCTCTCGAACCAGAACCCCGGATTCGGATTCGATCCCGGAGCCACGGCCAGCACCTATGTTAACCCTTATAACGGCCCCACGAACGTATCAGGCGACGGCTACGCCACGTTCTTGCTCGGCGCCGTCGTCCCGACCAACGAGCAGCTCCAAAATGGATCGAATTGCTGGGCCTGCGGGTCAACGGACATGCCCATCAACATCGTTCCGACCACACGCGATCAGTACTACGGCGTCTTCGTAAACGACGATTGGAAGGTAAGCCGAAGGCTCACGCTAAACCTGGGTCTGCGATACGAGAACACGACGCCGTATTACGATTCACAAGGCCGGCTGACAGCGCCCCTAGACCTCAATACGCCGATTCCGCAGATGCAGGGCGCAAACGCTCCACAGATGCCGGCTCTCGTCAAGCAGTACTACCCCGGCGCCTGGACTTTTAACGGAGCTTATCAGTTTGAGAGCGGCAATACGCCCGTCTGGAACAGTAAGTGGGGATCGCTGTCGCCCCGTGTCGGCTTCGCCTACCGCTTAAACGATAAGACTTCGGTGCGGGCAGGTTATGGGCGCTACTACACACCCTGGGATTCGATGCAACAGGAAGAGATAGAATCGCCTAATTACTACGGATTCCAAACTGTTACGGGTGCGCCGAATTCGATACTGGGCGTGCCGCAGATGTCATTCTCGAATCCGTTTCCGTCGACAAACCCAATTACGCCCGCGACGGGAAAGAGTCTTGGCGCCAATACCGGCCTGGGCGACAGCGTATCGTTCGTTAATCCCAACCGCCCGTTTCAACATAGCGATCGGATCAACGTCTCCGTCCAGCGTGAGCTGCCGGGCGGGATTGTGGCTGATGTAACTTACTTCATAAACTTCACGAACAACTTATGCAGCAGTAATTACTGCTACACCTCCGCCAATCTCGACATGATGGACCCGCGGCTCTTCTATCAGTATGGCAATGCGCTCAATCAGGTTGTATCCAATCCGTTCTATAACTTCGGCACGCCGAGTACGTTCCCCGGTCCGCTGCGCTACCAGTCGCAGGTGCCGATCTATGAACTGATGGTTCCGTATCCACAATACACGGGCATTTCTGAAGTCGACGGCACCAATGGAGCCAATATGCATTATCAATCCTTGCAGATCAGGTTTCAGAAGCGCTTCAGCAAAGGATACTCGTTTTTGGCCGGATACAACTATCATCGCGAGCAGGACCAGGTCTATTACGATTCCGTGGCCCAGTATCTGAATCGCTGGAGCTGGGTTGACGGCGGCAATCCACGGCACCGGCTGACTACTTCGGGTACTTGGTCGCTTCCGTTCGGAAATGGACGCGAGTACATGAGCAACGCTCCTCGCGCAGTGGATGCAGTTTTAGGCGGCTGGAATCTGACAGGAATTCTGACCTATCAGTCTGGCGCACCGATCAAATTCACAGGAGTCGTAGTAACCGGAAACCCGGCCGTAAATAAAACGCCCGGTGCTTACTTCAATACGTCCGTAGTGCAATTGCTGCCCGGGTTTACCGAAGAGACGAATCCCTGGTATTACCCTGGGGTACTCGGGCCGCATTTCTTCGATGTGGACGCATCGCTGGTCAAAGATTTCCACCTCACGGAACGACTGAATTTCTCGCTTCGCATGGATGCCTTCAACGCGTTGAACAACGCCAATCTGAACGCCCCCAATATGAGCGTCGGATCGGCCCAGTTTGGGCGCAGTACCGACATTTTGAACAACACTTTCGGCCGGCAGTTACAACTCGGAGCGAGAGTCTCGTTTTAAACCCTTGCTAGCATGGTCGCGTATTAATGCGCGTCGGGTTATTTCGAACATTACTAGTACTTGGATTCGCGATACTGCCTGTGGGCGCGGCACAAGATCAGTTACTTCAAAGGGCTGCTCAGCTCGACGCCGAACAGAAGTGCGACGATGCGGAGCGTCTGTATCAGCAGGCCGTGGCGATCGAACCGCAATCGCCCGCGCTCTTGAATAATCTCGGGAACCACTATCTGACTTGCGGAGCCCCCGAAAAAGCACGGATCTATTTCGAGCAGCTTCTCAAAATAAATCCTTCCCATGTCAACGCGAATCTTCAATTGGCGCGCCTGGCCGTCAACCAAAGGAAAGGCGCAAAGGCTCTCGAGTATTTGTCCCGAATCAAAGAGCGAGATCCGGAAGTACTTCTTGTACGGGCTGAGGCGTTGAATATGACGGGCAAGCGGGAAGAGGCGATCGGCTTGACGAGGCAAGTCGCAAAAAGCGCAAGCACCGACCCTCGTCTGCTATTTGCATTAGGCATGACGTACGGACGACTCGGATTGTACGGCGAGGCCGAAACCACTTTCAACACGGTTCTGGCGGCAGCTCCCGACGATCACGACGTACTTTATAACCTGGGTTTGGCGGCCACGCGTGCGGGCGACGACACGCGTGCTCGAAGCGCCTTTGATGTGGCGCTCCGGGTACAGCCAAACGATGTGGATTCGCTGGTTCAGTTGGGACTTGTCGAGTCGCATCTAGGCGATTACAATCGCGCCATTTATCTGTTGGCCCAAGCTCGGAAACAGGCGCCTCAACGAGCGGATGCTGCTTTGGCCCTGGCGCGAGCCGCACAGGCTGCGGGCTACTTCGGCGACTCCCTGCTGGCATACAACGACTATCTGAAGCTCGAGCCTGGCGACGATCTGGTCCGGCGCGATAGGGCCTTTGTGCTCGGTTACAGCACTGCCGGAAGAACCGAAGCTTTGAAGGAACTCACGCAGTACGTTGAAAAGCGCCCGACCGACGCAATCGGATTCCTGGATCTCGCGCAGGTTTCATACCACGCGGATCTGGGGCTGGCTCTCGAACAAGTGTCTCACGCTCTACGTCTCGATCCGACACTCGAGCGCGCGCACTTTATTCGCGCCTGGCTACTGCACAGGTTGGGCCGCGACCAGGAAGCGCTCAACGATCTCCAGATTGCCATTCGACAGAATCCGCGTGACGCCGCTGCGTTCGATCTGCTTGGTCTCACGTACGCGAATCTAGACAAGCCGTTGGAATCGGAGAAGGCACTGAAACGGGCGGCAGAACTATCGCCCAACGACCCAAAAATCCTGTTGCACTTAGCGCGTGCCTTGGTCGATGAGGGCCATGTCGCCGAGGCTCAGCCGTTTCTCGATCGATTTCGCCAGGTACAGCCTAACGGACCGCAGCGTCCTCGGGAAGAAGCGGGCATCATCGAGACCGCTAGTTTGACCCCCTCAGAACGGTCGCGCCGAACCTGCGAGCAACTTCGGCAACGTATTCACGACCACCCCAACGATGCTTCGTTGAGGCTTGATCTCGGAACGTTGCTGCTGGCCGACGGTAAGCTGGATGAAGCAGTGCCGGTTTTTCACGACTTGCTCGCGATGAAGCCGGCAGACACTGTTTCGTATCGAGCAGGAACGGTACTGCTAAGTTTTGAGCAGTACGCACTGGCGCGCGACTTTCTGGCACGCTCTGTCGAGACAATACCCGCCGCGCGGCTGGACCTGGCACTCGCGCTCTTCTTTTCGGAAGGACCGAATCAGGCAATGACGATCCTCGAACAGCTCCCGGAACACGATCGCAGCGGCGATTACTTTCTCATGAAGGCCAATATTGAAGATGCTGCAGGCCGGAGCGCCGAAGCGGACAAAACTCTCGAGCAAGGCACGCGCTATTCCATCTCTCGGCCCCGGCTTGCCGAGGACTCAGCAGTGTTACTGCTGCGCCACAATCGCAAGGCAAGGGCGCTTGAACTGGTAAGCCGCGCTATGAAATCCAACCCAAACGATCCCGAGTTGATGCTGACCAAGGCGGTCGTTCTGAGTTCCATGGACCACGGTGCCGAAGCTGTAAAGGCTCTTCGAGTCATCGAAAGCCGGTGGCCTGAGTGGGATCGCCCGTATCTAGCGGAAGCTCTCTTGATGGAACGCGAGTCGCGGATGCAAGAAGCGCGGCAAAGAATTCAAATCGCTCTGGGTCTCGGCACAAAAGACCCCGTCGCGCAGTGCGTGCTTGCCGCGACGACAGGCGCGGCCGCGAAGAATCAGTGCTCCTGCGAACCGGGCATCTTCGAAGTTTTGCTTTCGACCTGTCAAAGGCCTTGAGCACTTTTGTGTCCTTGCCTGACAAACCGCTCCCTTCGAATTACTCCAGAACCTTCCTGAATGACGACGAGTTGATCTGACGCCACTCCTCGAATCGTTTCGGTCCGCCCGCTTGGCCACCGAATTTCGAGCTCTGCGGACTCTTCCTGTCCCAGACCGAAATGCAACCTGCGGTCGCTCGCTGAGAGGTATGACGATTGCGCCAGTACCGCTTGAGCCTGCTTCCGGCCGCCGTACGTGGCGATCACCTGCGCGCCGATTGCGCTCCGGTTCGAGCTCGTTCCAACCAGCAGAACTTTGAGCCAGCGGTGATTGCCCGCCATATCATTGCGCAGCAGAGAGGGCGGCTCGTTCAAATTAACGATCAAAATGTCGATATCCCCGTCGTTATCGAAATCGCCAAATGCAACTCCCCGGCTGCAATGCGCTTCTTCGACGCCGGGCCCGGCTTGGTTCAACATTTCCTCGAACTTGCCCGCCCCCAGATTCCGGTAAAGCACGCTGGGCGTTTTGTACGGAAACTCAGGCAGGCGGCGTTCTATGTTCGGGTAGATCATACCCGTAGCGAAGAACAGATCCGGTAATCCGTCGTTATCGAGATCTACAATACCAGCGCCCCAGCTTACGAAACGCGTTTCCACGCCCAGGCCGGAGCGGAGCGTCACATCGCGAAACGAGCCTTGGCCGTTGCCCTGATACAGCCCCGGCGTGTCTTCGGCGAAATGCGTTTTCAGGATGTCGAGATGACCGTCCGTATTGAAGTCGCCGATTCCGAGCCCCATTCCCGCTTGTACCTGACCATCTTCGTTTAGCGCCAGCCCTCTCTCGAGTCCCTCTTCCACGAATGTTCCATCTCGATTGTTTCGAAAAAACAGGCTTGGCGTACTGTCGCACGCGAGATAAATATCGGGCCAGCCATCGCCATCGAAGTCAACCGCAACTGCTGTAAGCCCGTATCCGGGCTTCTGAGGTGAGACTCCAGCTCTCGCCGTCACATCCTCAAAGGAACCATCGCCCTTGTTGCGATACAAGCTCGGACCCACCTGCGGAAGTCCGCCCGGTCCGCAATTGACAGGTACGCCCTTCCAATTGCAGGACGGATCTTTGCCTGCGGGTGGCACCTTGGCGAAGTCGAAATCGAGATAATGCGATACAAACAGATCCAGTTTTCCATCGCGATCGTAATCGATCCATGTGCATCCCGTCGCATAACGACGGCCCTCGTGAAGCAGTCCTGCTTGCTCCGTTACATCGGTGAAGGTCCCGTTGCCGTTGTTGCGGAAGAGGATGTTCTGACCCCAACAAGTAATAAAAAGATCGTCGAACCCATCATTGTTGTAATCGCCCACTGTCACGCCGCACGCCCAAACGCTACGGCCAAGTCCGGAGCGATCCGTCACATCGGTGAAGGTACCATTGCGATTATTGCGATACAGCCTGATAATCGCTTCCGCAGGCGTCGACTCGACCCGGCGCCCCGTGAGGACAAGAATATCGAGCCAGCCGTCGTTATCGTAGTCGAAGAACGCGGCGCCGCACCCCATGGTTTCGACGATGTAGTCTTTTCTTTCAACTCCGCCATAAATCACCGGCGCGCGTAGCCCCGCCTCGCGGGCAACGTTCACAAAGCGCGCGTTGAAAGGCCGTCCTGAGGGCTTCCCTCGGGGCAGCGGCTTCACACCTCGTGACGCCTCTCCGCTGAATTGTCGCGCCGCAAGTTGTGCGCTGACCGCTGGGATGAGGAGGGGCAGCGAACAAACCTGACGCCGCGTAATCGTCTTCGACATTACAGTGCTATTCCGGGTGAGGCAAGACGCTCACCACCGCTTCTCACACACATGCTACGAAAAACGACCCGAACGCTCCGCGCGGAAACGATGCTTTATGTTCAATCGTCCGAACTTCGGAGCGCCGGATAACTTCGTCACCGGACCGCTTACTTGCGTGCGCGGCTCGGCCAAACAGTTGAATCCACAAGCTTCGTTTCCAAGCCACGACCGGAACCGAGCCGCGACCGCGAGGGAGCGGTCTTCCGCGTGTTTTTCAGAGGAGTGGTTGTGCCGAAGTTAGGCTAATGAAAAACGCCGGTTTCGCAACCGGCGTCTCTCCTCCACTAAACTTTTGATTTCCGAATTCGCTCAGGGAACTTGGTTGGGTGGGCTGTGCGTGTGGGCTTTTGAAATGGAAACTAAAGGTTGGAATGTTTCTTAATTGAGGTGGTTTAGATGCGGAGCAACCTTCATTCCCTGAGTCCTGAATCCTTTCGTCACGCCGCAAATGGAGCATCTGATGTGCCAAACACGGCGCAACCGCAAAATCAGAGACTTAGCAACGAAGCAGAACCGGACCAGGGAAATTCTTACCGGAATGCGGTGGTGGATCGCGTCCAACTGGTGCATTTCGACCGTGCCGGAATGGAATTTGTTCTAGTCTGGAACAAGCAGCGGCCTCTCCCGGTATCCGTAATGTAGACAGGTCGTAACCGAGCCGCGACCGCGAGGAAGCGGTTCAGCGTAGAGGCAGCTTGGGCACGCTCGGCATCGCGGTTGGCACGGTTGACTGCCGAGCCGTTCTGCCGTTCGCCGCGTCCTGGAGCGAAACGTTATTCGCTTCGAGCGTCGTTCCAAGTGTCTGATCGAGCGACACGCGTGCATTGCTGTAGGTTGCGAGATCGGCGATCTCGGTAGCCTGCGCTGTGGCCAAATCGCGCTGCTGCTGCACAACCAGAAAAGTGGTTGAAGCGCCCAGCGAGAATTTCTTTTGTTCAGCGGTCAAGAGCTGCTCCTGAAGAACCCGGTTCTTTACCGCCGCCAGATACCGCACTCGAGCCTGCTGCAACGCGACTACCTGGTTCGATACATCGACCGCGGTTTGATTGACGTGCCTGACATTCGCCAACTGCTGCTGGCGCAATGAGAGTTGATCGATCGCATAGTCGGCCTGCGCCTGCTGATTGCGCACAACGGGAACGGCATAGCCGCCCAGACTCTGCGAAGGATAATTTCTACGAATCATCTGCCCGAGCGCGTCTCCGATTCCGCCAATAAAATACTTGTCCGATGTCTGGCAGATACTGCCGGAAGGTCCTTTGCCGGGAGGACACGGGACAAAGCCCGGCGGGAGTTGTCCCCCTGGGCCGACAGGGACCTCGCCAGGCGGCTCGGGCACGTATTGTTGCACTCCCGACAACCCCTGGGTGGAGGCACTAGCGAGAGCAGCCACCTGCGGCAGAACACCATTTTGCGTGCCGAGGTTCGAGATCTCCTGATTTTGTATGTTCATTCGTTCAGCGGTGAGATCGGCCCGCTTGGCGTAAGCAGTATCGATAAGCTGACGAAAACCCGGCACGTCCTCACGTTCCGGTACGACGATATGATCGAGCGGAATGATCTGCGCATCGCGTATCAGCGGATCGGCAAGGCCGTCCCGGCTGAGAACATTCTTTAACGATACCTGTTGCTGCTCGAGTGTGGCCTCAGATGTGCTTAAATCCTGTTGGCTCGAAGCAACCTGCGCCTCAGCCGTCGTTACGTCGAGCGGTGTCAATGTGCCGATTTGGACTTGTTTCTTGTTGTCTTCGTAAAGCTGCTGCGCCACTGCCAATGCTCGTTGCTTTGCTTTTAGATCTTCATAATCCGCTGCCAACCCGTAGTACAAGTTGAGAACATTCACCACCGCGGCAATCACTTCCGTCTTGAAATTCAGGTCGTTCACTTCGAGATTGTTTTTCGCAACCACGATGTTCCTGCTGTTTATGGCCGTACCAAATCCTTGCAGCAAATTGTGCTGGAGCGAGACTTGAAGAGTCGTGCCGGACGAAGGGTTCAAGACATCGGTGGGGGCATTCTCGTTCAGGTAAGAGTCGCTATAGCTGAGGCTGACGTTCCCGCCACTTGCGAGTCCCTGGCTGAAGTTGACTGAATAATTTCGCTTGTTCTGTATCCAGTTGGGCACTTCTACCTGCGCAAGGTTGTACTGCGGCGTCGAGATGTGCGCGAACGCAGTCGTCTCCTGGAAAACGGGGTCGAGAGTTGGCGTGGTGGGGCCGATCTGAGAAATGTTAGCTCCCACGGTATTGCTGGTGCTCGATGAACCGCCGCTTGAGTTGCTGACTCCTGCCGCGGATTGCGTTCCCGAGACACCCTGTCCACTCGCTACTGTCGTGGTCTGCGACACGCCGCTCGGAACGCCGGGCAATGCGCCGCCCGCCTGGTAGCGCTCGAGGCTCCACTGACCCAGAAGCGCGTTATAGCGATCGGACTCAAGGTCGATACTGTTTTCAAGCGTGAGCGCAATCGCGTCCTGAACGGTCAAATAGAGATTGCCCGCGCGGATCAAATCGCGCAGGCGAGGAGAGTTGCCTAGCCGAATTGGAGGAACAGTCGCCGCTTCATAGGGGCGAACGAATACCGATCCTGTAGGCTTCAGGGGCACGATCGGTCCCTGTTCCTGAGCCCATACGGTCGAGACCGCGACCAGACAGCAGACACAGCGCAACCGAGCCGCGACCACAGGGAGCGGTCCTCTGAATTTCGCGGTGCTTTTCACTATTGCCCTCCCGCAGTAGCCGGCAATTTCTCTGGCAAAACCGATCTGTACGACGAACGGCCGGCGAGCGCTTCCTGAATCGAGACGTGGTTCACGTCGAGCGTAGTTCCCATCGATACGTCAAATGCGATTCGGGCATGGCTGTAGTTTGCGATCGCCTGAGTCTCCTGACTCGCCGCAGTCGCCAGGCTCTGCTGGTCCTGCACAATCTGATAAACCGTCGCTGCGCCCAGAGTATATTTCTTCTTATCCGCGTCGAGCGTCTGCTGCTGCAAAATCCGTGCCTTTACTGCCGCGTCGTACCGCGAGCGCGCCTGGCGCAAGCCGATGACCGCATTCTGGACGTCCACACGAACCTGATTGATCGCCTTTTGTAGCGTAAGTTGGTCCTGGCGCATCTGCAGCGCGCTGGTCACGTAATCCGATTGAGCGGCGCGGTTTCGAAGCGGGATGTTCAACGAGATTCCCGCCGAGTAGGTGGGGAAGTTGCGCTGGAAAATCTGACTGGTGAGGGTTCCATAACCTCCCGTGAGAAACGGGATCGACTCCACTTCCCCCGGCTGCGCCAAAACATTGTAGCTTCCCGCGAGGCCGCTGTTTCTTACATCCGCGAACACCTGAAGTGTCGGTTTCAGCTCATTCCTGACACCGGCGAGATTGAGCCGGTCGCTATCGACGTTGATTCTCGATTGAGCGATTTCCACACGGTTAGCGAGCGCATCGCGCACCAGTTCGTCGAGCGGCTTAAATTCATCCTTTTCCGGCACCGAAAACGTATCGAGCGGGACGACGTGAACATCGGCGAGCGTGGGGCTCGCGACGCCATTCTTGCTGAGCGCGTTCTTCAGCACTATTTCCTGCTGCGAGAGATTGGTTTGTGAAACCAGAAGATCCTGCTGAGCAGAATAAACCTGCGCCTCAGCGCGCGTGACTTCAATCGGAGCCAAAGTTCCTATTTGAACTTGCTTCTTGTTGTCGTCATAAAGCGCCTGCGCGGTCGCGAGTTCATCCTTTCGCGCCTTCAGATCATCATTAAAGCTCACCAGGTCCCAGTACAGATTCAACACCGCGGCAACCGTCGTGATGACCTGCTGTTTGAACTGCAGATCCGAAACTTTTTCGTTGTTCTTTGCGACCCGGATAAACCGGGCCAGCACCGGCCGGCCGAAGCCGTACAACAGATTCTGCTGGATCTGAAAGTCCAGGTACGCCGAGTTGTATGGATTGATGTTGAAGAAGGCGCTGTTGAATTTGTTCCAACTGCCGTAATAAGTTAGCTGCCAGTAGGTTCCAAAATCGCTGTATTGAGAGTATTGCGCCTCATACTGCCGCTGGGATTGAACCAGCGCATTCGTCCCTGTAAGGATCGTGTTGCTTTGCGGACTCGTGTAATGTCCGAAATTCGTATAGAAAACGAGCTGAGGATCGAGAAGAGGAACAGTCGGGCCGAGCGAAGTCACAATTCCTCCACTGCCGCCCACCGTTGACGCCGATGTAGTGCCGCCACTCGCGGTCAGGCTTACGCCGGTCAAACTGACGCTTTGCGGTCCCTGCGCGACAGCCATTCCCACGCTGCGAAGCACGCCGCCGCCTTGAGTGCGCTTCGTCACTTGCCTGTAGAGTATGGGCCCGTAACGCTGTATCTCAATGTCAAGATTGTTCTCGAGCGCGAGCGCGATCACGTCCTGCGCGCTCAAATACAAGTTCCCAGACCGAATGAGCGCCTCGAGCCGTTCGGAATTCTGCAGATTGATCGGGGGAACGTCCCACTTGCGATAATCTCGCGTCAACCAGCTAAAGGCGCCGTGCGGCGGCGTCACTCTGATCTCATTCTGCGCCGAAGCGCTGCTCACCATCACAGCGCTGCATAGGCAACATAGCGCTTTCTTCCAACTGTTTGCGCACGGGATTCGGAGTAGTCTCATCGAAATTCGAATAAATCCTTACTAGGCTCACTGACGGCAAACCAGCCCATCGCAGTAGTAAACGGCGAGACCCCAGCCTCAGTTCCGGCTTTCTCATCGTATCTCAGCGAATGGAGCGGCCCTTGAGCACAGAGCAATGCTTTATCCAATCGCCGAAAGGCTTCAAGTGGCTGATTCCATAGTTGCCGGCGGATCGTTCGTGATGGCGGCCTGAGTTTAAGTGTCCGGTTTTGGGACGCAGGTGATCCTGAGCGGTCGCTCACTTTATTGCGTTAGCGGCTGGCCGGACAGGCTTCTCGTTAGTTTCTCGGCGAAGTTCTCGCCAGATTCCGTTTCAAGCAACCGTTTCTCGATAGGAAGCGCATTCTCTATTTCGTGAACCAGGTGCAACAAGCTCTTGATATTGGACTCAATCAACTTTCCGCTGCCTGGCAAGG
>JBAUZG010000083.1:0-2414 GCA_049585195.1 Bryobacteraceae bacterium
TCAGTCCGCCGAATACTTTCAGCGCGTCTACTACGGCTATCCCAAAACATCGGATGCGGCCAATGCCGAAAATTTCCTGAACGACTTGAAATTGAAGCTCGGTGAAAACTATCCGCCTCCCATGGCCGCCGCCATGCTGGGCCGCGCCATGAAGCTCATTGAAGCCGGAGATTACGCCGGTGCACGCAACGAGTTGAACAGCGTAATCCCGCAACTTGGGGGGCTCCAGCGCGACATCGCTAAAGTCAGGCTCGGCGAAATTTTCTTTTTCAATCGCGATTATGCCCACGCCAAGTCTTATCTCGAGTCGCTACAGGTGAGCGATGGTGAGGCCGATGCCGAGCGCCTCGACTATTTGACGCGCAGCGCCTTGAAAGTGGATCAGGGCGCTCCCATCGACACCTATCTCAACACCCTCGCCCAAAAATATCCACAGTCCCACTACCGCCTCGATCTTCTGCTGACAGTTGGTAATCAGGCGCTGGTCGACAACGACACAGGCCGTTCCATGCAAGTCTTCTCAGCCTGCGCCGCCAGCTTTCCCTATGACTTGGGCGCAGCCTGGTGCCACTGGCGCGTTGCTTTCGAGCATTACCGCAAACGCGACCCCGGCGCTTTCGATCAACTTCGCGCGTTCCTGTTCCGGTTTCCCGCCTCGAACGAAGCCAACGCGTCGCTATACTTTCTGGGCCGCCTTTCCGAAGAGCATGAGGATTTTTCCTCGGCCCGCGCCTACTTCGACGCTATTCTCGATCACTACCCCAATAGTTATTACGCCGTTGAGGCGCGCGCCCGCCTGAAAGAAGCACGCGTGCATGCGGCCGAACCCCTGCTCTCCGTGCTCGAGTTCCTCAAGACCGTCGAATGGCGCCCCCGCCCGCAGTCTCCTTCGTTTGTGCCCGATCGCAACGCGCAGAAACGCGTTGCCCGCGCGCGGTTACTCCATCTGGCCGTGCTGGACGACTGGGCCGAACTCGAGCTGCGCTTCGCCGCAAGTAATGACGGCGGCCAGCCCTACGTCTATGCCTATGAGCTCGCAAAAGTCGCCGCCGAGCGCGGCTCGATAGACCAGTCCATCCGCTACATCAAATCGGTTGCGCCTTCGTACCTGTTGCTCGGCGTTGACGACGCGCCTCTCTCGTTCTGGCATCTCGCGTTTCCCATGCCCTATCGCGCCCAGCTCGACGCCTATAGCCGCCAGAATCACTTAAGCCCCTACCTAGTAGCCGCGCTCATCCGCCAGGAATCGGAATTCAATCCGTCCGTCATTTCTCATGCCCACGCCTACGGCCTAATGCAGGTTCTGCCTACCACTGGCCGCCAACTCGCCCGCCAACTCCGTATCCGCCGCTTCTCATCTCGCGATTTGCTCGTCCCCACTCGTAACCTTCAAATGGGAACACTCTACTTCCGGACTCTGCTCGACATGCTCGGCGATCACGAGGCCGAGGCGCTCGCCGCCTTCAACGCCGGCAAGAGCCGCGTCGACCGCTGGTCGAGTTGGGGGCCTTTCAGTGAGCCAGCCGAGTTTATCGAGACAATTCCGTTTATCGAAACTCGCAACTACGTCCAGATCGTGCTACGCAACGCCGATGTCTACCGGCGGCTCTATGAAAGCTCCGCGTCCGCTATCGACGGGGCCGAAACTCCTCATAAGAACGTGCCGCACGAACACGTCCAGCATCGCGCCAGTGTCACCTGAGTGGAACTCACCTGCTCTGCTGACGCGCCGCCCGCGACCACTCGTCCTTCCAATCCGGCACTAATCCGGGCGGAGCCTGCGCCAACGCGTCTTTTAGCGCGGCCTTGATAGTCGTATTCTCTGGGTCCCGCCGCAGCGCTTCGTGTAACTCGTTCAGCCCTTCCGTCCACACGCCTAATCGCAGCAGCGCAACCGCATAGTTCACCCGGATACCTACATGTTCCGGGTTAAGCTGCAACGCCTCGCGATACTTTTCCGCGGCCCCTCGCAAATCACCACTCTTCTGCAGTTCCGCTCCTTCGTTATTCAGCCTTACCGCAGTGACGGCGTTCTGATTGGCTTCGTCTTTCTCCTTCAGCAGCTCGGCCAACTGTTGCTTGATCTTGTTGGCTTCGTCTATGTTTCCATCCTGTCTGAGCGCCGACTGCATCGCGTTCAACGTCGATTGATCTCGCGGATTCAGCCGGTATGCCTGTTCAAGATGTTCGACAGCGTCATGAGGCTTTTGCCGGTGAAGATATTCGGCGCCTAAGCGATATTGCGCCACCGCATCGGACGGATTCAGCTTCGCAGCCCGCTCGAATGCCAGCAGCGCTCCATCGTCGTCCAAATTCTCCTTTCGCGCCTGCCCCAGGTCCGACCATGCCTCTTCGAAATCGGGCCGCAGCGAAACCGCTGCATTCAGTTCCCTTACAGCCTCGCCTGGTTGATT
>JBAUZG010000084.1:0-4189 GCA_049585195.1 Bryobacteraceae bacterium
TTATTCACTCGATATCGACAACTGCCATAACCTCACGATCGCGAACTATCACGGATATCGTGTAGTCAGGAGCTACGAGCCGTTTCCTTACGCAATTCGCATCTGGCACTCGCGCGATATCCATTTCCGCAATCTCCACGTTGACAACAACAGCTCGATAGGCTCCTGCGACGATCAAGGCGAGCACTGCCGGCAATTGGTGCGCGCCGGCAAAGTAGGTTTCGCTAATTCCATCGTTGATCAGACGACGCACACGGAAGTACGCGACCGGGAGTTTGCCTATCTTGACATCACCGGGAGATTGGTCCAAGCCGACACTGCAAAACCATCGCCCGTACTTGCCAGCGGCGCGATCGTTCGAAAGGTCTCATCCGGATTTTTCAATTTATGCGGCGGTACTTCCGATGCGGATGGCAACCTCTACTTCGCAGATCCGTACATGCAGCGCATCTACAAATGGGCTCCGCGAACGAATGACTTAACCCTCGTTCGAGACGATCCGCTTGACCCCGTGAACCTGACGTTCGACAAATCGGGCGATCTCATCGTGGTCTCGTCCGGGGGCATGACCGAAACAGTCTACTCATTTCGGCCGGGCACACCCGAAGATCAGATCACTATGCTCGAACACCGACCCGCACAAGCGCGACCTGGTTTGACAGCCGCCCTTCCAGTCGATTACTTGGTGAACGGCGACTTCCGCAACACACTGAGTACGGAAACATACGAGTACATCACCCTGGACGAGATGTTTCGCAGCAAAATGTCAACGGCGAAGCCTTACCAATACATCTCGCTCGATGGCTCGGTTTACATTCCGGCGAACGAAGTCTTCGTTCAAGGTGAGCCGTACTTTGGCTATAAATGGGCAGACATTCTGATGGCCACCGGTCTCGTCAAGGCAGTACCGGGACAGACTTTCTATGTCACCAATGAAGCCGACGAAAAAACCTACAGCGCCCAGATGAACGAAGACGGATCACTTTGGAAGGTCAAAGTCTTTGCCTATCAAGGTGGAGAGAGTCTCGCGCAAGACAAAACCGGACACGTGTACATGGCTGCTGGGCAGATCTATGTGTACGATTCCGCCGGCAAAATGATCGATGTTATAAAGGTTCCGGAGCGCCCGACAGACCTCGTATTCGGAGGCCCGGACCGCCGCACGCTC
Organism: Bryobacteraceae bacterium; assembly: GCA_049585195.1. GTDB lineage: Bacteria > Acidobacteriota > Terriglobia > Bryobacterales > Bryobacteraceae > KBS-96. The sequence continues at coordinate 1,169 of JBAUZG010000084.1, forward strand.
TTTATTCTTAGCCATCATTCGATCTACTCGGTCCAGACGCGATCCGAAGGATTTTAGCGAAAGTCCGCCGGTGCGGTTCGCCCCTCGTAGCGGCCCGAACACGTCTATAGATCACCGTAATTCGTCTGCCCGGCGGACGGTGGCGACCTTTTATGATAAGCTGCGGCGCAGTGGAGAAAAATGAATGGCTCACAATTCCAGACGTGATTTTCTGAAGGCCGGCTTTGCCGCGGCCGCACTCGCAGGCACCGGCAGCCTGTCGTTGAAGGCGGCCCGCGAGACAGCGACCGATTGGGTGACGCTTGGACAGACTGACGTTAAAGTGACGCGGCTCGCGTTTGGCACCGGCACGATGAGCGGGCGAGTACAGCGCGAACTGGGACAGGAACAGTTTACGAGCCTGGTGCGTTACGCCTACGACCACGGCATTCGTTTCTTCGAAACCGCCGAGTCGTACCACGGTATGCACGAGATGCTGGGCGTGGCGCTGAAAGGTATTCCGCGCGATAGCTACCGGCTCATGTCGAAAGTGACTACTCGTGAAGGTACAGATCCGCAACAGAAAATCGACGAGCTGCGCAAACTTGCCAATACCGAGTACTTCGATGTGATGCTGCTGCACTGGCAGCACGTGGCCTCATGGCCCACCGATAGCCGGCGGTGGCAGGACGGAATTATGGAAGCGCAATCGAAAAAGGCTGTGCTCGTACGCGGCGCATCGGTGCACGGGCTTCCGGCGTTGCGCCAAGTCCCGGAGACGACCTGGCTCCAGGTTGCGATGATCCGGATGAATCATAAGGGCACCGCAATGGACGCGGAGAACTACGCCACGGCTGGACCGGGAAATGTCAGCGAGGTGGTCACGCACGTGAAGCAGGTCAGAAAAGAAGGAATGGGCGTGATCAGTATGAAGCTCGTCGGCGAGGGTCGGTTCACAAACCGCGACGACCGCAAAGAGGCGATGAGGTACGCATTTCAGAAAGCCGGTGTCCAATCCGTAACGGTTGGTTACAAGAACACAGCTGAGATCGACGAGGCAATTGAGAATGTGAATCTCGCGCTGGCATAGCCGCGAGGAACCTCAACTACCTTGTCGCTGACGGCCGGTCGTTTTAGCTTTCTTACGGCAGCAAAAGCATTTTGGGGCTTCAGCTAATGCCGGTCCGGGTGCTGATCGCGCCACTTCCAGTACGCTTCCTGCTCCTTCTTATTGGCCTTCGCCCAATCGTGATAATTTTTGTGATGTTCTTTCAAATATTGATGCCAAGCGGGGTTCTCGCTCTCGCTCCACTCGTGCCGTGGATGATCTTGAGCGCTGACAATCCCCATGGGCATCAGTAGCCCTAAACTCAACACTAATGCACCCGCTATACGCCTCATTCCGCTCTCCAGTCTAAGTAATTGATTGCCATCACTACTCGTAGAGACACTCTTCGCTCTCACAAGGTTTCAGATTTGCCGCCAGGTTTGACGATCTCAATATGCAGCGTTGCTTTGCAGCCACTGGTTCGCCGCAAGATCGCTCCATATTAAAAATACAATTTCATCGCGAGCTGAAGCTGCCTGGCCGTTCCGATGCCGAGCGTGCTGCCGAAGGTGGAGAAAATCTGACCAAAAGCAGTCGTTCCAAACGTGGTGTTGGGTTCCGCGAAGTTGGGATGATTGACGAAGTTGTAGAACTCGGCACGAAACTCGAGGTGCGAAGATTCCGATATACGAGTCTCTTTTACCAGCGAGAGATCGGCCTGAGCGAAACCGGGACCGAAAATGGTGTTACGGCCCACGTTGCCGAACGTTCCGCTAGCGGGCATCGAGAACGCCGCGGGATTGAGCCAATTGATGATCGTCTGGTTCGCCGGGTATACGGAGACGCCCGATACCGCGTTTGGACGCTGATTGGTGAAGTTTCCGTTGCCATAGGTATTCGTGCCGATGTATACGGTATCGGCGATACCAGTGTGAAAGATGGCCAGGCTTGCAAGCTGCCAGCCGCTCACCAGCTTGCCGGTCAACCCGGTGACGCCAGGCAGAAAATGATGTCCCGTGCCGAATGGGAGTTCGTACACAAGCTGGTACGACACGTTATGCCGGATATCGCCTGAGCTATTGCCTCTTTCCGCTTTGTAGTTGTTGTTGTCTTGGGGCTGAGCCGAGAAGAGTCCTTGATCCTGAACGTCGTCGATCGCATGTGCCCAAGTGTAGTTAAGAGTCCCTTGAAAGCCATGGTGAAACCGCTGAGCGAGTGTCGCCTGCAGGCTATGGTAGACATTCTGCCCCGATGCCGTTTCGAGGTTGATGTCCGCAAATCCCGGAATCGGCCTTCTTCCCAGGGTTGGATCGAAAAAGTTAATATCCTCGTTACGCCGCAAATTCAGACCGTGATTGCCAACGTAGGCAACGGTCAGTACGTCCGATTCGCTGAGCTGCCGCTCGACCGTGAAGTTCCACTGCTGAGCGTAGATATCGGGCTTGTTCCAATTGAATCCTGCCACGGTAGGAAGCGGAGCCGTGCCCTGTGAAAGGAAAGGCGTCAGAGGATAAGACAGGTTCGGAATCTGCTGCTGCAGTAGAGTTGTATTGCCTGGAACGTTGTTGGTGGGCACGCTGTAAGCCCCGAAGCCCACGGGATAGTCTTGAAAGAAAATGCCATATCCAGCGCGGATGACCGTCTTCTTTGAAGCTTGCCAAGCCAGGGCAAAGCGCGGGCTGAAGTCACGCGGGTTGTCTTTGAAATAAGAAGTTCCAGGCGGGGCGAGCGTATCGGTCCGCGTGTCGAACGTCTGAGCGCGATGGCCGGGATCGTAGGGAGGAGTTTCAAAGTCGTAGCGAAGGCCATAATCGATGGTCAATCCCGGCCGCGCTTGCCAGGTGTCCTGTACGAAAGCACCGGTCTGATAGGCCCACGTGGCGCTACCCGGGTTGCCTACCGTAATGCTAGCCGACGAGATGCTGTTGTCGATGAAATTCTGGAGAGAAGTGTACGTAATATTCGACGTGTTGACGCTTGATTGGTCGACCTGG
>JBAUZG010000085.1:0-1747 GCA_049585195.1 Bryobacteraceae bacterium
GTGTACAGCGCATCCGAGGGACTCAAAGTCTTGCTCGTCGAACGCTTTGCCGCCGGGGGGCAGGCGGGCACATCCTCACGCATCGAAAACTATCTCGGCTTTCCTGCCGGCATCTCCGGCGATGAACTCACCGAACGCGCCCTTAAGCAGGCTAAGCACTTCGGTGTCGAGATTCTTTTCAAGCGCAATGTCGAAGAAGTCCAAGCGCTGGACGGCAGCCACTGCGTCATCCTCGACGGTGGCGAGCGCATTGGCGCACGCGTCCTCCTGCTGGCGACTGGCGTTTCATGGCATCGACTAGAGTTTGAAGGCCATGATGAACTCCTCGGCCGCGGCATCCTTTATGGTGCGTCTCGCTTTGACGGTGTTGCCGTCACAGGTCAGCGTATCTTCATCGTCGGTGGTGGCAACTCTGCTGGCCAGGCCGCCATCTTCTACTCTGGCTATGCTGCCGAAGTGATCATGCTCGTACGCGGCCCCGGACTTACACAAAGCATGTCGCAATACCTGATCAGGCAGATCGACGACAAGGCCAACATCCGCGTCGAACCCTACACACAGGTCACAGGCGTTCATGGCGAAGACCATCTCGAGCAACTTACGACCACTTCGCGCCCACCCGGCGACCCCGAATTCACCTGCACGCGCGACGCGAAGGCTCTCTTCATCATGATCGGTGCAGTCGCCAAGACCCAGTGGCTGCCCGCGTGGCTCGAGCGCGACGCCGACGGTTACATCCGCACTGGCCGCGACATAACTATGTGGTCACTTGATCGCGAGCCGTTCGCGCTTGAAACCAGCATACCCGGTATCTTCTGCGCCGGCGACGTACGCCACGGTTCCGTCAAACGCGTTGCCAGCAGCATTGGCGAAGGCAGCATGTCGATTGCCTATATACACGAATACCCGGCAGTTACACGTTTTGAGGGAAGCCAGCAAGCAGGATGATTGCCGGTGTCGTTATTCCTTAATGCGTAGACTGCGTTTGCTGGTTTTAAAGGGCTTATGCTATTCCTTAATCGATAGACTTGGCCCTTTGACCAATCGATTTGGCGAGCTTCTGCATCGACGGCAAACAGTTCGTCCATTTGAGCCACAATCGGGGCTGCAACAGGATCTCGGGGATTTATAACTGCACCCATCTACGAAAAATCATGCTGGAGGAACTACAGCGACGTCATTACTCAGAGGCTACCACACAACGCTATATCCGCTTGGTGGAAAGATTCGTGCGACACTTCCACTGCTCTCCCGATCGCCTGGGCACGCGGCCCAGGAACCCGAGAGAACTCTGCACAGAGTGAAACACTCGGCCGATGTCGCGCAAAAAACGACAGAGCGGCAGGCACTCGATTCCCGCCGCCCTACCAACTCTGAATCAGCTTTCCCTCAGAGCAAATCCTGCACCGTCGTATTCACGGTGACGCGTGTTGCAGTGACTACACCGATAATGTGGGCAGTCACGTTTCCTGCGGTATCGAATGCATCGAGCGTAAACCTCCCGCGATAGTGCCTCCCGTCCGGACTCAAGGTAACCTCTTCAAAGAGGCGAGTCGGGCCAGTCGGGTTCCCGATCCCGCCTGGGTTGGTGGTATCGTTGCCCCCAAGCCAAGGTAAATGATTGAGCTTGTATTTGGATCTTCCTACCCTCTCCCAAACGCCCAGGCAGATATCCCCATCCTGTGCGGGCCGCGAGGACGCCATGATTTCCGTGTGGTCGCTATGCCACAGGACCAGGGAGTTGTCT
>JBAUZG010000086.1:0-42520 GCA_049585195.1 Bryobacteraceae bacterium
TGCCATCCGGTTTGGGAATGTATACTCGCCGCACCGGACTGGGTCGATAGGTTCGACTCTTCAGCTGTTCCGCCAGTTCGTCCAACCATCGCCCTACTCCATACTCCTCGATGTCTTCAAAAGTCTGACTGTCTACTCCTGCTGCTCTGCCCTTGGCTTTTCAACATTCGTAGGCCAATGCCAGAACATCTTTGCGGTACACCTTGTCGTACCGTGCGTAACAGCGGAAGTCAGGCCATCCCTTCGCTTTGTCATGCAACGCCTTCTGCAACTTCTGCACACTCAGTGGGGGTGTTAGCCTAACTTTCGCAGTTCGCGCCCCCTTAGCAGCTGACTGAACTTGGAAGTGGCGTGGCTGCAACACGCGTGTTTCGAAAACAGGCAGGGTGAAGACCTACCCTCTTTCGCCACGAATCGTTTTCTGGCATGCTGCTGTTTCGATGTTCCTGCGAGCTACCAATCGCAAGAAGGGCGGCAAGGATCACCGCTATTTCAGCATCGTGGAAAACCGTCGCGTGCCGGCAGGTAAGACGGTGCAGCGGACAGTGCTGGATCTGGGTGAGATCAATGACCAGCAGCAAGCAGTGGCGCAAGACGGTGGGGGTATTCGATGAGCAGGAACAACGCTATACAGCACTGAGCCTGTTCCCGGACGATCGGGAGATTCCGCTTGATGCCGTGGACAGCATGCAGGTGAAGCTGAGCGGCCTGGAACTACGGCGGCCGCGGATCTTCGGTCATTTGCTGGCTGGCCTTCGAACTCTGGCAGCAAGTGGGCCTGGATGAGTTTTGGCAAGCACGTTTGCCGGAGGCAGGCGAAGCAGTGAGTTGGGAAAAAGTATTGCGGCTGCTGGTGGTGAATCGCTTACTGGATCCCGGCAGCGATTTTGGCGTGCACCGGCAATGGTTCGTGGATAGCGCCATGGATGAACTACTGCAAAGCGACTTCACAGTAGCCGAGAAGGATCGGCTGTATCGGTGTCTGGATCGAATCCTGGCGTACAAGCAAGAGCTATTCGTGTGGCTGAAACAGAAGTGGGCCGACTTATTCGCAGCAGATTTCGAAGTGCTGCTCTACGATCTGACGAGCACCTATTTCGAAGGAGAGATGGAACATAACCCAAAGGCCAAGCGCGGCTACAGCCGCGATGGACGAGGGGATTTGTCTGCAGTTAGTGATCGCGTTGGTGATCACGCCGGATGGATTTCCGCTGGCCTATGAAGTGATGCACGGCAATACGTCGGATCGGACCACGTTGCCGGCCTTTCTGAAGAAGATCGAGAACACATATGGCAGCGCACGGCGCGTGTGGGTGATGGATCGTGGCATTCCGAGCGAAGCGCAGCTGAAAGACATGCGCACCCGAGCGGCAAACTTTCTATCTGGTAGGCACACCCAAAGGCAAAATCAACCAGCACGAGAAGAAGTGGTTGGATTTGCCGTGGCAGAAGGTCCGCGACGCGGTGGAAGTGAAGTTGTACGAGCACGAGGGCGAGCTATACGTGCTGGCCAAGAGCCAGGGTCGGCAGGTCAAGGAAATCGCCATCCGGCGCAAGCGTCTGGCCCGCTTGCTGCGCAAGTTGCGCGCTATGCGCAAGAGCCTACCCAAGCGCGACCAGTTATTGCTGCGCATCGGCGCCGCGAAAAAGGAAGCGGGTCGCGCGTTTGGGTTCGTGAAGATTCGCTTGCCACAAAAAGAGAAGGCGGTGACTCGCCACACGTTCTCCTTTCAGGTGGACAAGGCCAAGCTGAAAGCGGCCCAACAACGCGATGGGCATTATCTGTTGCGCAGCAATCTCACCAGCGAAGATCCAGCCGTGTTGTGGACGCGCTATATCCAACTGACTCAGATCGAATCCGTTTTCCGTTCTCTGAAAAGCGAGTTGGAAATCCGGCCCATCTATCATCAATTGGAGCATCGGGGAGACGCTCATGTCTTGATTGCCTTCCTTGCCTATTGCCTACAAGTCACGTTGAAAAATCGGTTGATGATTCATGCACCAGGTTTGACCCCGAGCGCAGTATTGGGAAAGCTGGCGACGATTCAAATGGTCGAGGTCTGGATTCCGATGCTGGACGGCCGATGGCTGGTACTGCCGCGTCACACGCAGCCGGAAAAGGACGTTCAGGCTGTTCTGGACCAGCTCCCCATCACCTTACCTTCGCAGCCTCCGCCTCGCATTAAAGCCTCGCAAATAGCTCCCCTGACTGCCTCAGCTCCGCCCGCGTTGTGGTGAAGACCTTTCGGTAGCCTTCACTCATTCCAAAGCACTTACCCCCTTCCAATCTGGCGAACTGCGAAAGTTCGGCTAGGTTCATCGCCAATCCCGCGGTCCTTTGTTCCTTCTTGCGTCTCCTTTCAACTGAGGCCCCTTCCCTCCCCCGGCATTACCCGGCTTCCTCAGTACTACGGGCCTCTCCCCCACCCCAAACGGCCCGGCCTGGCTCTCACGAGTTGCCCGGTTGATCGCACTTGCCATCACCGCTGGGGTTTCCCGTGTTTCGTCTGGTCCCCTTTGTCTGCATGCCCTCGCCCATACCCCGGCAGGACCCATGAGATGGTTCGCTCGTTCTCTCCCATCGGCTTCGGCTTTCCCTCGATCGTCGGCGGGTCAGTTCCTGCATCACCTGTTTCGGGGCCTGCACAGCGTTCACCTCTGTTACGGCCTACAAACTTGCCAAGTCGCCAATGCGACCCTCTACACCAGAGGCTTCAGCCGCTTCGTCACCTCCACTACTGCTCCGATTGCTACCGGGTGGAGCGAACCGTTCCCGGGCGGGACTTTCACCCCCTGCGAACCAGCGCCTTTCACGGCGCACGACAAAGTTCGGCTAACTGCTTCGCCGGCAAATTCGCGCGTCAATATAGCCGGATGGCTCGTCGATGGGCGTGAAGATCTGGTTTGGATTGTCGAGACCGAAGGGCGACAGGTCGACCAGAATGCAATGCTTATTTGGCATGACGAGATAGATTTCGGCGACAGTATTGACCTTCTCTAACACCGCTTCAGCCATCGCGAACAACGTGTGCTGCACCGAGAGGCTTTTATGTTGAGCAAAGCAATCCAACAGAATGGTGCGAACCTCGCGATAGCAATCGTTGAACGAGATATCGCCGTGAACGTATTGCCACTCCGCTTCGAGAACCGTCCCAAACAGGCGATCGTGCGTTTCCTGAAGAGTCGTTAAACGATCTTTCATGTAACCGACGAAGGAGGAATCTGCCGTTTTCAGGATTTGAAGTCCCTTTATTCCTGAACGGATCTCGAGGCGGGAGCGGCCCGCAGTCAGCCGCGTTGTTCGACGCTCGTTCCCAGCCTGGGAAAAAGCCGCGCCATGGTTACCTATCTGCCGCCAGGGAACCTCCTCGATATCGACGCTGACGTGGGAGAGCTGTGCCACTCGCTCGAGAAAGTGCCGGGCAATAGATTGGGCCAAGATCTCGATGCTGTCCCAGCGTATTTGACGCGCCAGAGCGTACACGGTGTTCTTCATCGTGTCGGTTGGGAGGATTTTGCTGTTGTCGCCGTCCGTGAATGCCGCGTTGAAGTCGCCTTCGAAAAGAACGTTTACTGATAGTTCGCGAACGTCGTGGGGCACACGTGCCCGATCGACATAGGTGAGCCGGACGCGAGTCTTTCCGTATGTGTTAGATCCAATCGTCGCCACGCTACGCCCCGCGATATGTCGTATACCCGAAGGGGCTGATTAGTAAAGGAACATGATAATGCGCCGCATCGTCCCGCACGGCAAAAGAGACGCTTATTTCCGGATAAAATCCCTGCGGAAAGTAATCTCCGATCTCGAACAACATACGGTAGCTGCCCGGCTTCAGCGTAGCCCCATCCGGCAGCAAACCTCGAAGCCTCCCATCTTCATCCGTGATACCCGATCCGATTGCCGCATCCGACGAGAAGAGGTACACCTTGATTCCGGCTGCGGGCCGTCCGCGCGCCGTGTCGAGGACATGTGTGGATATTCCGCTCATACGGTCAACAGTTTATTCAAACGCAGCTTTGTGATCTTAGCCTGTTCACCTGCGGCGGCATGCAGCTCCTGCGTTTTACCGTTCTTCAAGCGTGCATTGAGCAAATCAAGGATCTCCGGCGCGGTTTTCCCCGTCGCGTTGACAAGGAAAATCCAGCCAAATCGCCTTTCATACTCTTCATTACCCGTCGCTAGCCGTTCCAGAACTTGGTTGGAAGCAGAATCGACTCCGTCCTGTTCTTGCGAAGACCAATCCGATAGTTTCTTGTCTCCGATTTTCGGATGAACGGAGAAGGCTTCCAGCCAGTCACTCGGCCCGAGTGCCCACCATGTCGACTGGGCCGTTGACAGCAGCGCCTCGAAATCGTCGAAAGGTCGTCCAGCCAATATCTGCTCCACCCATCGTTTGGAACCGCAACATCGGAGCAAAGCGAGACGCGCAACGTCCGTATCCGCTCGATTGAATTCCTGAAGCGTCACCGCAGCGTCTCCAGGAACTCGACAAGCAGGTTTTGCGCAACTTGAGATCGATACGCGGCCGTGGAACGAATGTCGCCGATAGGACTGATCTCCGATTCCAAAATCTGCCGGGCTCGCGCAGTAGCCGCTTGCGTGAGCGAGTTTTCGACGACAAAACGCTCCGTCGCCAAACAACGCAGAGGGACTGGCGCAACACTTCCCAATGCCAGGCGAACATCTGAAATTCGCCCGTTTTCAACGCTCGCTGCGGCTGCAAGAGAAACCTTCGAGATTGCTTGAGCCCTGCGCGTTCCTACTTTTCGACCGTGATAGCGCCAGCTTGAGGGCCGGCGCGGGAGATCTACCGCATAAATCAATTCATCGGGCCGCATCGCGAGCGCTTTGTATCCGACGTGGAAGTTTGAATATGGCACGGACCGGCTGCCCATCAGTGAGATGAGGCGGATTATGGCATCGTGAACTAATAACGGAGGAGCCGAATCGGCGGCGGGCGAAGCATTCGCGATGTTGCCTCCGAGCGTGCCTTGATTCTGATTTGCGACACCACCCGTCCAACTGGCCGCCTGACAAAGCAGAGGAAACTCCGATTGCAAAAGGGGATGCCGCTGGATCTCGGTGTACGTGACGGCCGAGCCGATCGTTACCTTAGATTCAGTTACCAGAATCTGCCGCAGTTCGCCATGCTTACGAACACTGACCAGGCGCCGAAAAGGAAGCGCGCCCGCGTTCAAAAGCACCATAAGATCGGTGCCGCCCGCGATTGGCCGCCAACCTTCGCCGCTGGCCAACATTTCGAGCGTAGATTCCAGGGTGTCAGTCGAGGCAAGGTCGTAATCGAGAAGACACGATCTCATACCTGACGCGGGCTTGCCTCATATACGGCATCGACGATCTTCTGGTAGCCCGTACACCGGCAGAGATTGCCCGCCAACGCCTCTCGAATCTCTTCGCGCGTGGGACACGGATTGTGCTCGAGCAGATAAATGGACGCCATAATCATGCCCGGAGTGCAGATACCGCATTGGGCGCCTCCGCATCGAGCGAAAGCCTCTTGAACGGGATGGAGGCAACCGCCTTCCGAAACTCCTTCTACCGTACGGACCGTGGACCCTGAAGCATGCAGAACGGGCACCAGGCAGCTATTGACGAGCACTCCATCCATGATCACCGAACATGCACCGCACTCGCCTTCGCCGCACCCTTCTTTGGTTCCGGTTAACTCGAAATCGTCCCGCAACACATCAAGCAAGCGTTTCACCGGCGGCGTTTCGACGACTCGCGGCACGCCGTTGACGGTCAGCGAAATGGAGCAGGTTTTCACGCGAGGCTTCCCGCAATCTCCTCCGGAGCGTAGAGCGGTTTCGGGTCACAGCCCGCTAACTCGCTCAAGATGTCTTCGGGCGTCAAAGGAATGTGATTGAAGGCTACACCGAGCGCATTCTCGATCGCGTTCACCAGCGCTGGAGCCGGCCCATCCATCGGAAGTTCGCCGATGCCCTTGGCCCCCATCGCCCCATGCTCGTACGGCACTTCCTCGAAGAGAACTTGGATAGGAGGAACATCCATCGCGGTGGGGATGATGTAGTTCGTCATTTGGTTGTTCGCCATCGAGCCCTCCTTCCAGACAACCCTTTCGACTAATGCAAATCCCAGCGCCTGGACAATGCCGCCTTCGATTTGTCCAGAGGCCAAGACAGGATTAAGAACACGGCCCACTTCTTGAAGCGCTGTGAGGTTGTCCACCTGAACTTCGCCGGTGAGCGTGTCAACGGTCACTTCGGCAACATAGGTTGCCCAGGAATAAGCGCCATACGCGTCGCCTTCGTATTGTTGATCGTCCCAGTGGATACCGGGTGGCTCTTTATACTGGGTTCGCGTTCTCAGCGGACCTGACGAGGCAAGATAATTTCGAACACACGAACTGAATTCCTCCGGAGAGTAAGACTCGCTCAGCCCTGCCTGAGAGCGCAGCGTTTGTTTGAAGTCGTAAGCCGCGCGTTCGACGAGTTTGCCAACAATCATTGACGTGCGCGAGGCGACCGTCGGCCCGCTATTTGGGACCAAAGCGGTATCAGGACGGCAGATCTCGACTTGGTCGTATTTGATGCCTAACGCTTCAGCGGCGATCTGGGTCAAGATGGTATTGGTGCCTTGACCCATCTCGGTCATCGAGCAGACGACACAAACGCCTCCATCCCGGGTTCCTTCGAGTTCCACGACGGACTGCAGGTAACGCTCGCCGGAGCCTGTGAACCCAGCTCCGTGCATGAAGGTCGCAAAGCCGATGCCCTTCTTGAGCGCGCGATTTGCGTTACCGGCGCGGAAGGCTAAAATCTTCTCGTCGTATCCAGCAGCTCGTAATGCGCGCTCTTGCAAACCTGTGAGATCGAGAGGCTGCGTAATGATCTGGCCGGTTGCAGTGGTATCGCCGGTCTTGAGCAGATTACGTTTACGAAACTCATCGGGGGCAAGGCCAATGGATCGAGCCACCTTGTCCATATGCCGTTCGAGCGCAAACAAGCTTTGTGGAGCGCCAAATCCGCGGAACGCGCCATGCGGAGGAGCATTCGTTGCAACGGCCGTGCTTCGGATACGAACATTTGGGCAACAGTACGGACCGGCAGCGTGGATGGTTCCGCGCGAGAGAACAACGGCGGAAAGGGTCGAATACGCGCCTCCGTCAATCGTGAATTCGATGTCCATTGCGAGTAGACGTCCGTCGCTCGAGACGGCCGTGCGATGCCGAGTACGCGACGGATGGCGCTTCGTGGTAGCAGCCATATCTTCTTCGCGATCGTAGACAATCTTCACAGGCCGCCCCGATTTCCAGGCGAGTAGCGCTGCATGACCCGCGATCATCGACGGATATTCTTCTTTCCCGCCAAACGCACCGCCGGTTTCCTGTTGAATGACTCGAACCTTGTCGGCCGGAAGGTTGAACAAATTCATCAGCGCGTTATGAACGTAGTACGGGCACTGAAGCGATCCGGATACTGTGACGCCTTCCTCAGGGCTCGCCGTTGCTAACATTCCATTCGGCTCGATGTAGACGTGCTCCTGCGCGCCGGTCGAGTACTCGCCCTCAATGATGTGAGCGGCTTCCGCCCAAACGCTATCTACATCGCTCTTGTTGACCAGGTAACGCTTGAAGATGTTATCTTCGCCCCAAATGACCACGCTCTGTTGCAACGCCTCGTCCATGTCGAAGATAGCGGGCAGCGGCTCGTAAGTAATGTGCACCAGTTCCCTGCCCCGCCGCAACAGGTCCTCGTTCTCATGGGCTATTAGGAGAATCGGCTCGTACTTGTGGTTGACTATCGCGCTTGCAAGGTAGGGTTGATCGTCGTTGATTAACGAAACAACGTTGGCTCCAGGAATGTCGGCGCTCGTGACGACGACAAACTCATCCCATGGGACGCCGGGGGCAAATGAGATGCTTTGAATACGGCCGCGCGGCACTGTGCTGCGGATGGTGGCCCCATGCAGCATTCCGGCAACGTGCAAGTCGTCGACGTACTTGGCCGTTCCGGTAAGCTTTCCCAGGACCTCTTTCCGTTTGACCGGCAAGCCGACAACACGAAACTCCATGTTTCACTTTACCTAAATACCTCACAGCCGATAGCGCTCTCGATGAAGGCGCCGCGATTGAAGCACGGGCGGCCGCGGACTATGGTTGTCTGGACTTCCCCCTTTAACCGAAGCCCAAGATAGGGTGTACATTGATGCCGGAAGTACAATCGCTCACCGGTTACCGTGAATTCCGCATCGGGATCGAATATGACGAGGTCGCCGTCGAAGCCCGGCGCGATACCGCCTTTCCGGCCGTCTAATCCCGCAAATTTCGCCGGCGCTTCCGCCGTCCAGCGCACAACGTCTGTAATTTGAAAGCCGCGCTTATGTGCCTCTGTCCAGACGGCAGGCAGAGCGACGGATAATGAGCTGATTCCACCCCATGCCGATCGAAAACTGCCCGTGTCGAAGCACTTCATCTCAGGGGGGCAGGGCGAGTGATCGGTTGCGACCAGATCGATGATTCCGTCACGCAAGCCTTGCCAGAGAGCGTCGCGGTTGGCTGAATCCCGAATCGGAGGCGCGCATTTGAACTGAGTCGCGCCGTCGGGTATCGATTCTGCGTCGAAAAACAGATAATGCGGACAAGTTTCCACAGTAATCGGCAATCCTTCGGCTCGGGCGGCTTCGAGCTCGTCGAGGGCCGCGGCGTTCGACAGGTGGACAATGTGAGTGCGCGAGCGATATTCGCGGCACAGACTGATCATAAGACGGATGGCCTGCATTTCGGCTTCAGCCGGACGCGACTGCAGATAAGTTCCGTAAGATCGCCAATCGGCCGATTTCGCGTCTAATTGCGCGCGAGCCTGCGTAATGGGGCCGGGGACTTCGGCGTGCGCCAGCAGCGGGAGCCCGGTCTCGGCAATCCTGGGCATGGCGTCGCGGAGATCGGCTTCCGTCACCATCTGAAACTCCTCAGTGCCAGGGTGAGTCAGGAAGCATTTGAATCCTCTCACACCGGCTTGCGCAAGAGGAACGATCTCGGCGGTGTTGCCGGGCACAACACCGCCCCAAAACGCAAGATCGACAAGAACCTTTCGCTCCGCGGCCCGCCTTTTCTCGTCCAGTGCCGCGACTGTGGTCGTGCTCGGAATGCAGTTCAGGGGCATGTCGACGAGACAGGTGCAACCACCTGCGGCTGCGGCTCGTGTCGCCGTTTCAAAGCCCTCCCACTCTGTGCGGCCAGGCTCATTCACATGCACGTGCGAGTCGATAAGCCCGGGAAGCACGAACAGGTTGCCCACATCCAGGCAAGTACCGGTGTCTCCCGCATAATCATCCGGTTCAACGGCGGCGATCTTTTCACCGTCAATGATGACAACGCCCGATCGGATGCCCCCGGGAGTGACGAAGTGTCTGGATCGAATTGCGTGCTTCAATTCTTTCGAATACCGGGTATTGTCTCACCCCCGAAACAGACTGCTACACTATTGCTCTAAACAAGATGGCGAACACTCCGCAACACTGGATGCGGCAGGCGATTGATCTGGCCATTCAAAACGTCCAGTCTGAGCGCGGAGGACCGTTTGGCGCTCTAGTGGTGAAGGAAGGCCAGCTGATTGCGACGGGAGCGAATTGCGTAACCAGTAGCAACGATCCAACCGCTCACGCGGAAGTGGTAGCCATTCGAAACGCGTGTCGCGCTCTTGGCACGTTTCAACTTTCCGGATGCGAAATCTACGCAAGCTGCGAGCCTTGTCCCATGTGTTTGGGGGCCATTTATTGGGCGCGCCCTGAACGATTCTATTTTGCCAGTAGCCGGGAAGACGCCGCCACTTACGGTTTCGATGATGCCGTAATTTATGACAATCTGGCGCGGCATCCGGAAGAGCGCACAATCAGCGGCCACCGTTTGCTCAGAGAGGAAGGACTCGTTCCGTTCGAGCATTGGATGCAAAGCCGGGCCAGGATTCCTTACTGAGCCAGTTTTGCCAATGTTTGCGCCAGAACGCGAACGCCGTTGGTAATGTCCGGCAAAGAGGCAAACTCGTCGGGCCGATGGCTGACTCCGGCTCGGCACGGAATAAAGAGCATGGCAGTTGGCGCAATGCGGGACATGAACAGCGAGTCATGATAAGCGCGGCTAACCATGTCCATGCAAGTCACATTCTCCTCTTCGCACGATCTGCGCAAGACATCGAGTATCCGGGCGTTACCCTGGGCCGGATCATCGGCGTTCAAAAGCTCGATCGCCACGCTCAGCCCTCTTTTTCGAGCCGTAGCGTTGGCAGCGTTCGTTATAAGGCGAACAACCGAATCGCGGCGGAACAACTCGGTATCTCGAACGTCAATACCCAGATTGACCATGCTCGGAATACTGTTCACGGCCCCCGGGAAAACCTCGCAAACACCGGTCGTCGCCACCGTGTCGATTGCGCCGGTAGCGAGCGCGAGACTTTCAGCCGCGAGGATAATTTCGGCGGCTCCCGTCAGTGCGTCGCGCCGGTCCGGCATCAAAACGGCTCCCGCGTGACCGCCTTCGCCCTCGAGAACGATACGCATGCTTGCGGGCGCAGCGATGCTGGTTACCAATCCCACCTGCACCTGCGCCTGCTCGAGGAGAGGCCCTTGCTCAATGTGCAATTCGATAAAGCCGGCGTAGTAATGGGCAGGCAGCCGAACGCTCGAGAGTGGACCATAAAAACCCGCCGCCTGCCTGATTTCGTCGAGAGATGCCCCACCCGGATCGCAGAGCCCGCTCGCCTTTTGCTCATCCAGCGCGCCGACTAGCAAGCGGCTACCGAGGCAGCCAATGCCGAAACGCGTCGGCTCTTCGGATGTGAAAATCAGCAGCTCGATCGGTCGCTTCGGCACAAAGCCGCTTTCTTTCAAAGCGCGGATCGCTTCCAATCCGCCGAGGACCCCAACGGTTCCGTCGTACCGCCCGGCGTTGGGAATGGCGTCGATGTGGGAGCCCGTTCCGACCGCGGGACCATCATCCGGCTCGGTGCTCCACCGCGCGAAAATGTTGCCGATCGCGTCCTCGCGGATCCACAGTCCGGCCGCCCGGCAACGCTCTTTCAGCCAGGCGCGAGCCTTCAGGTCAGCCCTGCTAAAGACGACCCTGGTCACGGCCGGCGCGGGGGCATCAGAGAAGGAGGCAAGCTGGTTCAACTCTGCCCTGAGGCGGCCGGTATCGATTAGGATTTGCATCTTACAATTCAAGGCGTTGTAAAAAAATCGCAACTCCGCTCCCTCGCGGTCGCGGCTCGGTTCGGATTATCAAGGTTTAGCGATTTTTTCACAGTCTCTCATTCGAGCGGCGAACGATTCCAGTCTTTATAGAGGAGATACTTTGCTGGACTCTTGCCAAGCGCCCCAAACCATTGTGGGCAGAAAGCGCGCATCCAGATAAAGTCGCCAGCCTGAACAGGGTACCAAGAATCGCCGAGGCGATAAATGCCTTCGCCTTCGAGCATAAGCAAGCCGTGCTCCATGACGTGAATCTCAACCATGCTCAAATAGGCGCCGGGCGCATACGTCATCGTATTCACCGCGAAATCGAACCCGGTGTCGCCTGGCAGAAGACATCGCACCTGTATTGCTTCGTCACCCATTACCGGCTGCGACAGTAAGGAAGCTTCACTTCCGACCAGCGGCCTGGGGTGGCCGGCGCCAGCGAGCGGTGCGTAGGGTTTCTCGATGATGGCAAGCCGTGCTTCGGTTTGGGCGATTATGCGATGCTCACTGTTCTCGGGAACATATGCGAAGCCGCCCGATGCCATTTCGTGCGACACTCCGTAAATTTCAATTCTGACCGCGCCTTCGATCACATACGCAAAGCGCTGCCCGTGTGCCGGTCCTAGCACGCCTTCGCTCTCGAGTTCCGCCGTGTATTGCGTAAATTTTGCTCCTAGAGCCGGGCCGCAGTGAACGATTGCCGTCGCGCGCGTCATTCCCGGAAGCGGCGCTCTAATGAATGTGTCGGGTGTCTGGAGCAGATGATCGAATTTGAAGACACCGCGGGTGTGGCCGAGATGTTTCACGTTGTCTGCCATTCGTCCGATGCGAGATCCGTAAGCATAGTAACTCCCGCTCTGATCGCTTTCTCAACATCTTCGAGACGCACAGCTTCGTCCGGATGATGGCTGATGCCTCCGATGCTGCGCACGAAAACCATGGCCGACGGCATCTTCTCTGCCATTATCATCGCGTCGTGTCCGGCGCCACTGATCATTCGACGCGGGACCTCGCCGATCGAATGCATCGCCCGCTCGATCAATCTAACCAGGCGATCGTCCATCGGAACCGCATTCTGGTTGAGTCTCTCTTCGAAAGTAAATTCGAGGCCCCTTTGAACTGCGATCTGTTTCGCTTCGCCGCACATGGCGCGAACGGCGGAGGTTCTGGTCTCGTCGCACGCGTGCCGCACATCCAAACTTGCGCGAACTTCGCCTGGCACCACGTTGCCTGCGCCGGGTAGGACTTGGAGGATTCCCACTGTCGCCACTAATCCGTCTACGGAGCGCGCATGCTGTTCAACTCTCGTGATCCATTCCGCTGTCCCGCTCAGAGCATCCCGGCGCAGGTGCATCCGTGTCGTTCCGGCGTGATTCGCTCGGCCGCGAAAGACCACCTCGAGTCGGCTTTGCCCGGCAATGGCTTCAACGGCAGCAATCGATTCGCCTGCCGTGTCTAGTACCGGTCCTTGTTCAATGTGAAATTCCAAATAGGCGAATGCGCGGTTGTCGACACACGCATCGGGAACCTGGTCGGGATCGAGTCCGAAACTCTGAATTGCTTCGCGAACCGTGTGCCCGCTCGAGTCTTGCAGATCCAACAGTTTCGAATCGAAACGTCCAATGGCTGCGAGGCTTCCCATAAATGGAGCCCGGAAGCGAACGCCTTCTTCCTCCGAAAATCCCAGCACCTGGACGTCGAAGGGAAGGGCTACGCCCTTGAGTGCTTCGATAATAGCCAACGGCAGGCACACACCGAGAACTCCGTCATAGGCGCCTGCACATGGCACTGTATCGAGATGAGAGCCCATAAGCAGCCGAGCGCGTTCACCGCTACCATGCAGGCCCCGAAGATTTCCAACCGCGTCCACGCTGATTTGCATGCCGAGCTCTTTCATCCAGGTGGAAACGACGCGATGACAGTCGCGCATTGGCTCGGAAAGAAACGTCCGAGTAATGGAACCATTGGTTTCGCTAAACGCCGCAATCGTATGGCAGCGGGCGAGGGTTTCTTTGGCTAGTTGGGTGAATTTTGGATCAGGCTCCAAACTGTTAGTATGCAGCGGCTCATTCACAGCGCAGCGCTGCGTGAGGATCGATTCTCGCGGCCCGGACGGCCGGTGCTAGTCCCGCGACCGCGGCACAAACCAGCACAACCAGCGCAGCGCAGGTAAAGCTCAGCGGGTCGTGTAGGCTCACCTGGTACAGAACGCCATTGTGTTCCTGAGGCACCATGTAGAGTGCATTCCCGAGCAGCGATCCAATCACGAAGGCCGCACAAAAGCCGCAAATGGAACCGGCTACGCTGAGACGTAGAACTCGCCCCAGCGTCAGACCCAGGATGCTCGACCGCTGCGCGCCGAGTGCCATCCGAATGCCGATTTCTCGAGTTCTCTGCGCTACCGCGAAGGAGACGGTGCCGTAAAGCGCAACTGCAGTCAATAGAAGGGATAAATCCGCAAAAATCGCAATCAGCCACAAATTGAGCCGGCCTCCGTGCCTGGCCCTGGTCGCGTATGACTCAAGCGGCTTCGGGTCGCTGACGAATTGATCCGCGTCGAGATGCTGAAATTTTCGGCGCAGAAGCGGTGCGACGGACGCGGGCGCACTCGACTTCAACGTCACATAAATCGCACGCGGCGCAATTTGCGCGAGCGAAAAATACAGATCGTCGAACGGAACTTCGTCAAGACCCACGTCTCTCACATTTGCGGTAACACCAACAATCTCGACGATTCCTTCTCGCGCCGCCGAATCTAGATTTTCCAAGATCAGTAACCGCTTGCCAATCGGGTTTTCGCCAGGGAAGTGGTGCTGGACGAAATTTTCGTTGACGATCGCCACGCGCGGGCTTGCATCCGAGTCCCCGACGTCGAACCCGCGTCCCTGCAAAAGGGGAATTTGGAGAACGTCAAAATACTCCGGTGTGACTGCGTGTTCAATAGCGAATGGTTCTTGACCATGCGCGGGCCGCGCCTCATCTGCCCGGACAAACTTTACGTCCGAGCCTCCCGACAACGGGATGCTGTTCGATAGCGCAAATTTCCGAACATCCGGGGTGGTAGATGCTTCTGCTGCTACGCGCTTGTAAAACGTCTTGATTTGACTTTCATTCGAATAATTGGTGCCGCTCAACGAAATCTGCATCGTCCACAGCCCATCGGGATGAAAGCCGAGGGGTATCTGCTGCAAATCCCAATTGCTGACAACAAACAAACCGGCGCCAAACAGGGAGATGAAGGCCAGAGCCACTTGGGCGGCAGCGAGGAATTCGATGCGGAATCGGGCTCCCATGCTGCTGGATGCGCTTCTTCCTGAATCGCGGAGTGCGGTTTCCAAATTGATAGCGGACTTGGATAATCGCGGCGCCAGTCCGAAGAGAAAAGTGGCTCCTGCAGAGATGGCCACGGCGAAAGCAACCGACCAGCCGTCGAGCAAGAGCTCCGATTCGCGCGGCAGCATGCTTTCCAGCGGTAATGATCGAAGTGCGCGGATGCTCCACATCGCGAGGAGGATACCGAATCCAGCGCCTGCGGATGCAATCCACGCGCTTTCGGCAATCGCTTGGCGGAGAAGCGTCAGCCGGCTCGCGCCTAGCGCTTCGCGAACGGCGAATTCACGCTGGCGGACGACCGAACGCATCAATTGCAGACCGGCCACGTTGGCGCATGCAATCAGCAGGACAAAGACGGAGAATGCAAAAGAAAATAACAGCCAGGCACGAGTGGCCGGGTCGATCATATCCCCAAGGTTCCATACCATCGCACTGAAATTTGCATTGGTTTCCGGATGTTCAGCGGCGATGGCCCGGGCTACCCCTTCCATATCAGCTGATGCGAGGCTCAAACTCACTCCCGACCGTCTCCGTCCGACAACCGCCAGATCGCGCGCCTCGCGCGATTTCCCGTACGAGACTTCGAGCGGGAGGTACACGTCGGCTGTTTCGAAGAAATCGAGCCGGAATCCATCCGGCAGCACGCCCGTTACAAGAAAAGGCTCGCCATCGAGCTTAATTGTCTTGCCGATTGCGGCGTTGGGCGATCCAAAGGCACGGCGGGCCAGGTCGCCGCTCAGTATCGCTTCGGTCTGTTTTCGCGGCTGTTCGTCGGTAGCGTCAAACGTTCGGCCCGCCTGCGGCTTCACGCGTAGAGTTTCGAAAAATCCGAAGGAAATTGCGCTAACCTCGGGGCGATCGTGAAATCCATTTGCCGCGAAATTGCGGCGCTTTCCAAACTCCATCGCGGCGAGGCTTTCAAAGGCGTGGTTGCGCTGCCGCCAATCGGCAAAATCGGGGACGGAAACGCCCGATTGCTGCCATTTCTGTTTGAGGTTGCGTTCGAAGAGCACCGCTAGTTGCTTCGAATCGGGAAACGGGAACGGACGCCAGAGCTGCGATTCGACTACGCTGAACAACGTCGTGGCCACTCCGATGCCGAGCGCCAGTGTCATTGCTGAAGTAGTGAAGAAACCGCGGTTTTTGAGATGAACGCGAAGGCCGTAGCGAAGATCGCGCAGGAAGTTTTCAACGAACGCGGTGCCCCGCGCATCCCGGCATTCTTCTTTCAACTGCTCGACACCGCCTACGTCCCGTATCCCGGCAGCTCGCGCCTCGTCGGGTGAAAATCCGTGAGCTAAATGCCGCTCGGTCTGGCGTTGGATATAGTCCTCGAGCTCGTCGCTCAGATCGCGCTCGGTTCGCTCGCGATCGAAAAGCGAACGAACCCGCGATCGCAAATTTCGCAGAAATCGCATGTCAGACCTCCGTTTCAACCCGCGAATACAATGGAAGAAATTGCGCCGGACAAGCGGCGCCAGCCGGCGGTCTCTGCGCGCAACCGTTTACGTCCTTCCTTGGTAATCGAGTAGAACTTAACGCGCCGATTCGACTCGCTAACCGACCATTCGGAAGCTACCCAACCTTCGCGCTCTAGTTTGTGCAGAGCCGGATAGAGCGACCCAGGACCTACTTGCAGAACGTCTTTCGACATCTGCTTCATCCGTTCCACAATCGCCCAGCCGTGCATAGGCTCAAGATTCAGAATCTTGAGAATCAGAAGATCGAGGGTGCCTTGAACGAGATCGGTTGGTTTACTCATCCTGATATATCAGTTACCAATATCGGTAACCATATGAAGATATCACATCCGCGCTCGGCGCAAAAATTATCGGAGTGCGCCGAAAAGCAGCGCTTTCCAACGTCGGACGTCGAGTTTCCAACAGACGGTGGTTCGGCTGCCTTTCAATGCTTCCGACCAGACGTGGCAGTTGCGTGGATTGCCTGCCACATTCAAGCGATCGACGATGGTCATTCCGCGAGTCAATGCGCTGCCGGTCTCGACTTCGACATAATGCTGGCTTGCCTCGAGGGACAGAGAGGGGTCGAGCAAGATACCCATCGCCACCGGGTCCGGCAAGGAAATCCCGATCTCGCCAGTTTGCGTCCGATACGCTTCCATTGCGGTGCTGTTGGCGCGAACGGCAAAATCCGCAAGACATGTTCCGAACCAGACGAGCTTTTCGATATCGTCGCTGCCCACCGCAGCCGAGCCTCGGCAAAGCTGCCACCCAACTAACTCAATCGGAAGACCGGACCGGAAAACGATTCGCGCTGCCTCTGGATCGACCCAGATATTGAACTCTGCCGCCGGAGTAACGTTTCCTTCACAACAAGGCGCGCCGCCCATGACCACGCAGCGAGATACGCGCGATGCAAGCCCAGGTTCTCTAGAAAGAGCAAGCGCCAGATTGGTGAGCGGACCGAGGGTAATGATTTCGATCCCCGGAACTTCTTTGACGACGCGGATGATTGTGTCGACAGCATGCTCGGTTTCAATCGATCTCCTTGACGGACGATAGCCGTGGTCGCCCAGCCCATCGCGGCCATGGAACCAGTCCGCGATCTGCAACTCGCGCGCGAGGGGCCTATCCGCGCCCGCAAATACAGGGACTTGGGCATCGCACAATTCCACCGTGTAGAGAGCATTGCTAGTCGCCTGCTCGAGCGGAACGTTGCCCGCCACGATGGTAATCGCCTCGACCTCGACTTCGCCAGAACGGAGAGCCATGATGAGTGCCACAGCGTCGTCGGAAGCTGTATCGGTATCGATGAGAATGCGCCTCACGCTCCGTTACTCGATTCCAGTCCGCTCCCTTGCGGTCGCGGCTCGGCTAGAGGTGCGCATGCTGATGAAATAGACCAACCCTGCGACGCCGAACCCCACAAACCAGGAATAATCGTAAAGCCACCTGAGCGTGGGAACAACCAGACCGCAAAGCGCCACGGCAATGCCCGCGGCAAGCGCTAGCAGTGCTCGCGGGTTGATGCCGTTGCGGTACTCATAGATACCCTTGCGCCGGTACAGGCTCTCGAGGTCGAGCTTGGTTGCGCGCACGAGAAAGTAGTCCGTGATCATGATTCCGGCAACCGGCCCCAGAAGCCCGGAATAGCCGACCAGCCATCCGAAGATGTAGCTGTTGAAATCCGTCAGCAGTTTCCAGGGCATCATGCAGAGTCCGGCGACGCCCGTGATCAGTCCGCCGGTGCGAAACGAAATCAGTCGCGGATTAAGGTTTGAAAAGTCGTTCGACGGCGAGACAACGTTGGCGGCAACGTTGGTGTTGAGCGTTGCGACAAGCAGCGCTATTAACGCGATTGAAGCGACGACGGGCTGTTGAAATCTGCCCAACAGCGCCACGGGATCCCAGATGGCTTGACCGAAGAGAACTACCGAAGCGGAAGTGACGGCCACACCGATGAACGCGTACAGCGTCATGGCCGGCGGCAGTCCTACTGCCTGACCGATCATCTGAGCCTTCTGTGATTTTGCATAACGTGTAAAGTCGGGGATGTTTAAAGCCACCGTGGCCCAGAACCCAACCATCCCAGTCAACGACGGAATGAAGAAGTGAAGGAATTGCGCCGTGGTTTTGAATTTACTGGGGCTGCTCAACACCGGTCCTAAACCGCCGGCTTTGCTGGTAATCCACCAGAGCAGCAAAAGGCCGATGCCGAGCATGAAAGGCGCGCCGATTCCCTCGAGGAACCGGATCATGTCAATGCCTTTCCAGATCACAAAGAGGTTCAGGCTCCAAAAAGCGAAAAAACAGAGCCAGGGCACGGTTGGACTGTTCGCCGCTGCGGGGACCAGGATGCGCAGCATCGAGTAAATCGCCTGTCCACCAATCCACGTCTGGATGCCGAACCAGCCGCACGCCACGATGGCCCTCAGTACCGCCGGAACATTCGCGCCGCGCACGCCGAACGATGCGCGAACAAAAACCGGGAACGGAATACCGTACTTGGCTCCGGCATGCGCGTTGAGCAGCATGGGGACGAGGACAATGACGTTTCCAAGCAGAATCGTCCCGATGGCTTGTTTCCAACTCATGCCACCGGCGATCAACCCTGACGCAAGCATGTACGTTGGAATGCAAACGCTCATCGCAACCCAAAGCGAAGCGTAATTGTAGGCGCTCCAGGTTCGGCGGGATTGCTCGACCGGGGCGAGGTCGTCGTTGTAAAGACTGGCGTCAAAGACATGGCCGGCGATGGCCGGTGGTGTCGTTCCGGCGCGCGCGTCCGTTCCTCGAACCATAGCTCAGCGTAGTTTGTGCGCTCGTGTGATTGCAACAAAACTTGCGCCCGGCGTAAGATAAAAGCTCCAAAGTGAATGCACCGCTTGCAGAGTTGCTACCGCCGTTAAGCGACCACGAAGCGTTGGTTGAGGCCAATCGCTGCCTGTTCTGCTACGACGCGCCTTGCACACACGCCTGCCCAACTCACATTAATGTCCCTCGCTTTATAAAGAAAATCGCGTCGGGCAATACTCTAGGTTCAGCCCGAACGATTCTCGAAGCCAATCTTCTGGGTGCGACTTGCTCGCGTGTCTGCCCAGTTCAGGAACTGTGCGAAGGGGCCTGTGTCCTTGGGTCCGAACATAAACCGATCATGATTGGCCGGCTCCAGAGATATGCCATGGACTATGTCTACGAGAGGCAGGTCGATGTGTTCTCCCGAGCGTCACCGGTCGAAAAGCGAGTTGCCGTCGTAGGCGCGGGCGCGGCCGGTCTATCGTGTGCGGGTGAGCTCGCAAAACGCGGTTATTCGGTGACTGTCTTTGAAAAACGCGACCTGGCCGGCGGACTATCCACGTACGGCATTATCGTTTTGCGGGAGCCGGTTCCAGTCGCGCTCGCTGAGATCGAACTGATCAAGCGCCTCGGAGTTGAGTTTCGAATGGGTGTCGAACTCTGCCGCGATATCAAACTAGCCGATCTTCGATCGGAGTTCGATGCTGTGTTCTTGAGCGCTGGATTCGGCTCGACTCCGTCGCTCGGTATCCCTGGCGAAGAACAGATCGTCGATGGCCTCGCTTACATCGAGCAAAGCAAACTCGATCCATCGCACCTCGAGGTGGGAACGAGAGTTGTGGTGATCGGCGCCGGAAATACTGCGATAGATTGCGCAACCGTCGCAAAGCGGCTGGGAGCGGAAGAAGTCACCATCGTGTACCGGCGCTCGGAGAGCGAAGTGACCGCCTATCCGCACGAAATTGCCTTCATCCGGAACGAAGGCGTCGAGTTTCGGTGGCTAACTCAGCCCGTCAAAGTCGTAGTCCGTGATGGACAGGTGATTGGGCTCGACTGCATTCGAATTGCCCTTGGCGAGTTGGACGCAAGCGGACGTCCAGCGCCAGAGCCCGTGTCCGGCTCGGAGTTTTTCATTCCCGCGGATCAGGTCGTCAAAGCAATCGGTCAAGAACGACCGCCATTCGCTGTGGCGCTCGGCTTGGCGACAAAGCTCGGCTATATCGACGTAAATGCGGACTTTGAGACCAACATACCCAACGTGTTTGCGGGCGGCGACTCGATTCGCTCTTCGGGCACGTGCTCGACGGTGATGGCGGTCCAGGACGGGAAACTGGCTGCGCTCGCTATCCATGAAAGGCTCGCCAAACCGGTGCGAGTGGAGGCGCTCTAAGTGGCAGATCTTCGAACGAGCTTTGCCGGAATCAAATCGCCGAACCCTTTCTGGCTGGCTTCAGCGCCCCCTACAAACTCGGGCGCGCAAATTCACAAAGCATTCGAGGCAGGTTGGGGCGGAGCTGTCTGGAAGACCATTGGCGCACCGGTGTTGAATGTTTCGAATCGCTATGGCGCTTGGCACTATGGCGGGGAAAAGATGCTGGCGATCAACAATGTCGAGCTGATTTCGGACCGTCCGATTGAAATTAACTTGCGTGAAATCGCCGATGTGAAGCGGCACTGGCCTGATCGTGCCGTGGTCGTTTCGGCCATGGTCGAATCGTCCGCGAAGGCGTGGGGCGATATTGTGCGCCGCATAGAAGATACAGGCGCGGATGCGATTGAGCTTAACTACGGATGCCCGCACGGCATGAGCGAGCGTGGAATGGGCAGTGCCGTCGGACAGGTTCCCGAGTACTGCGAGAAGATCACGGGCTGGGTTAAAGACGTCGCTGGCATTCCTATCATCGTCAAGCTCACGCCAAATATCACAAACATTGTTTATCCGGCACGCGCCGCCATCAAAGCCGGCGCCGATGGGCTGTCGCTGATTAATACCGTCAACTCGATTGTCGGAGTCGATCTGGACACACTCGAGGTTACGCCCAGCATCGGAGGTAAGGGAGGTCATGGCGGATACGCCGGGCCCGCCGTGAAGCCCATCGCACTCAATCTGCTGTCGGAGCTGGGAACAGACGAAGTAGTTGGTTCTTCGAGCGTGCCTATTTCCGGCATGGGCGGCATCTCGACGTGGAAAGACGCGGCCGAGTTTCTTCTGCTCGGCGCAACCAGCTTACAGGTTTGTACGGCCGTTATGCATTACGGTTTCCGCATTATCGAGGACCTGTGCGATGGCCTCTCCAATTGGATGGACGCGAAAGGATTCGCCTCGCTCGGTGAGTCGAGAGGGAAGGCACTGGGCGGCATCTCGGATTTCAAGGACTTCGATCTCGCCTTCCGCGCCGTTGCCCGCATCGACCAGAGCAAGTGCATCAAATGCAATCTTTGCTACGTTGCTTGCAACGATACCGCGCATCAGTGCATTGATCTGGTTGCCACGGATGGACGAATCGTCGAGCCGCTCGCATACGATGTCCGTTCAAATGGCAAGCAGGAAGCTGTAAACTCGCGCCCTCAGCCGCGAGTGCGCGAAGAAGATTGTGTCGGCTGCCGGTTGTGCTACAACGTTTGTCCTGTGAACAACTGCATCGAAATGGTTGAGTTGCCGCCGCTGGGGCCGTCCGTTACGTGGGACGAACTCTCGAAAACTCAGCCTGAGGTGACAGACGATTGGGAAGCCATGAAGCGCTATCGCGCCGCTCACGGCATTCACATCCACTAGGAGTTCTACCGTTTGCCGCTGCTGATCAAGAATGGCGACATTGTAACGGCTGAATCGCGCTGCCACGCCGACATTTACATCGAATCCGAGACCATCACGCGAATGGGGCAGGGCCTTGAAGCGCCACCCGGCACGGACGTGATCGACGCCGCGGGAAAATTTGTGTTTCCGGGATTCATCGACCCGCATGTTCACATTTACCTGCCATTCATGGCGACATTCGCGAAAGACACGCACGAGACCGCCAGCATTGCGGCATTGATCGGCGGCACCACAACCTACATCGAAATGTGTTGCCCTTCGCGGATGGATGATGCACTCGAAGGCTACCATTTGTGGAAGTCTAAGGCCGAAAAAAACAGTGCTTGCGATTACACCTTTCACATGGCTGTTTCGAAATTTGCCGCGGAAACCGAATCGCAGCTGCGGGAAATTGTTCGCGACGGCATCAGCTCGTTCAAGATCTTTCTCGCTTACAAGAATTTTTTCGGCATCGAAGATTGCGAGATGTATCGGACCCTTGCGCTGGCACGCAAGCTCGGAGTCATCACCACCGCGCACTGTGAAAATGCCGAGCTTGTGGCCCAGCTTCAGCAAGAATTGATTGCCGCCGGCAAAACTGGCCCTGAATGGCACGAGCCGAGCCGGCCTGAGTCTGTTGAAGCGGAGGGTACTCACCATTTCGCGACTTTCTTGGAGAACACCGGGGCCCGGGGCTATGTGGTTCACCTCTCGTGTGAAGGCGCGCTGAAAGCGGCGCTCGCGGCAAAGGAGCGCGGTGTGAAGATCCATATCGAATCTGTCGTCCCGCATTTTTTCCTGGACAAAACGCATGCTGAGCAGCCTGGCATCGAGGGCATGAAGTGCGTCATGTCCCCTCCGTTGCGCGATAAGCGCAACCAGTCTGTGCTTTGGAACGCGTTGACGGCGAGTCTTATCGAGACGGTCGCCACCGATCACTGTCCTTTCGACACCGAGCAAAAACTGCTGGGCAAGAACGCATTCACTCAAATCCCCAACGGCATTCCGAGTATTGAGGAGCGCGTGAATTTGCTTTTTACGGATGGTGTTAAACGCGGAAGGCTCGATCTTCACCGGTTTGTCGATGCGGCGAGTACCCGCGCAGCCCGGATTTTTGGATTATTTCCGCGAAAAGGAACGATCGCTGTAGGCAGCGATGCCGATCTCGTTGTATATGACACGGCATACAACGGGGTCATCTCGGCTTCAACTCAGCACTGCAACAACGATTACAACGGGTTTGAAGGAATGCGCATTGAAGGCCGTCCGTCGGTGGTTACAGTTCGCGGGAAAGTTCAGGTGCGCGATGGCGAGTTCGTCGGCGAACGCGGGCGTGGGCGTTTTCTGAAGCGCCATCCATCCGATTTCTAAAATGCCTCTTGACCCCAAACGGACCATGAACGAGCTCAAGGAGCTGCGCGAGCTCACAAGCGACAACAACGGTGCCCAGCGCGTCGCTTGGACCGACATGTGGCTCAAGGCGCGCGAGTGGTTTCGAACGAAGCTCGCGGATTTGCCGGTCGAACAGCACTATGACGCTGCCGGTAACAACTGGGTCACTTTGCCCGGGAAATCGCCTGAAGCGCTGCTGCTCGGCGGTCATCTCGACTCAGTCCCGAATGGCGGTTGGCTGGATGGATGTCTCGACGTACTGGTTTCGCTCGAAACCTTGCGTGCATTCGCGGATGAATTCAATGGCCGGCCGCCCGTTACAATCAGGCTTGTCGATTGGGCCGATGAAGAGGGCGCTCGTTTCGGACGCAGTTTATTCGGTTCATCCGCATTCGCGGGAAACCAGACCATAGAGGCCGACCGCGGTCGAACGGACAGGGACGGCGTGCGGCTAGAAGATGCACTACGGCGCTGTGGCGTCGATATGGAGCGCATTGGGGATGCAGGCCGCGAACGGGAAAATGCGCGTGCTTATCTCGAACTGCATATCGAGCAAGGCCCGGTGCTCGAAAGAATGGGTCTTCCGCTAGCAGTCGTGCTCGGAACCAAGGGCGTAGAACGGCACGCTGTAACGTTTTTCGGACAGGAAGCACACTCCGGCTCAACACCCATGGACGTTCGCCGCGATGCGCTGGCAGCCGCCGCTAAGCTGGCCCTCGAGATTCGCCCGATTGCCGGGCGCTATAAAGACGCTGTCTGTACGATGGGCAGCGTCAAGACGTTCCCTGGAATCGTCACCGCCGTTGTGGGACGTTGCGAAACGACGCTCGATCAGCGCGACCTCGACCCAGCCGTGCTTCGAGCCATGTACCGCGAAGCTATCGAGGCAAGCGAGCGCTTTGCCCAGGAGGAGCGCTGCTCAGTCGAGTGGTCGCGAATCTGGAATATCGAACCAATCGCATTTCACCCCGAACTGATTCAGCTTTGCAAGGACGCCATTCGTGAGATTGCGGGCGAGGCGCCTTCCCTGCCCTCAGGCCCGCTGCATGATGCGGCTGAAGTGAGTCGAGCCGGTATCCCTACGGTGATGATGTTCGTGCAGTCGCTTGGTGGAATCAGTCACAACAAAATCGAAGATACGAAAGAGGAACACATTGAAGCCTCGGTTGCGGCGTTCCACCGGCTTGCGACGAAAACCGCTGCTTGGATTCACGACGGAATGAATCGCATCTTCTGAAATTGAGCAAGCAATCGAAGTAGCATTTCTTCCGTATCGACCCACTCGTGGAAACCAAACTTCCGACATTTCGTCGTATCGGACATTACGTCGTAGTCGATATTAAAAACAGCTTCGCCAAACGGCCAGGCCGCGGCCTCTTGGAAAGAGTAGTCGAGAAGACCGTGCTTTTTGACGAGGGATTTCCAGACCGCCTCTTTGTCTGACATGAATTGCGCAAGGGGGAAGCGTTGAGGCGGGGCGTGATCCATCCTGAGAAACTCCGCGAGCCGCGGCCAGATATGCTCCCAACGATTGAGGTCTCCATTCGTGATATTGAATGCTTGCCCATCGCACCGCTCGTTTTCGCCCGCCCAAACCATAGCTTTGGCCAGAAGCTCGGCATCGGTCATCTCCATCAACGCGCGATATGCGGCAGTTGACCCTGGGAAGCGAAAAGGCAATCCCATTTCTTTGCAGAGAGCAGCATAAACAGCGATGACCGTTGCCATGTTCATGGGATTTCCGACGGCAAAACCGCAGATTAACGATGGCCTCAGTGCCGTCCACGACCACGCCTTGCCCATCGAATATTCCTTCAGGTAGTCCTCTTGGTTGTAGTAGAAATTCGGCGGCATATGACGCGGATCAGTCTCTTTTGCGGGCGTCTTATATGGCCCTAAATGCGCGCCGTAAAATTTAGCCCCCTCAATCAGGACTACTTTGCGCAACTTCTTCGAGAATCGCTCCACTGTTTCGACGGTATTAGCCAGCATCGCCAAATTAGGCGCTACTTCTTCGAAGAAGTTATCTGCCGGTTGAAGCGCCGCGTAGAATATGTGCGTAACATCTCCAACCCCGTTCAGCCGGTCTTCAGTCTGTCGCCGGTCACAAAGATCAACCGCAATGAACTTAGCTTGAGTTTGAAATTCCGGCTTTCGCCGAGAGAGCCCGATCACGTCCCAACCGTCAAGCGAGACAAGATGATTAACAAGCGCTCGCCCAGTGACCCCAAGGGCTCCGGCTATCAAAGCTCTCTTACTCACGCACACACCCCCGTTCGCAATCTACCGGAAACAGATACCCGGCCAGCATGCTCTTAGTTCTTCGACAGTTTTCCTGCGCTCGGCCATGTTTTTCTGCTCATAAGCATAGGCCAGAAGCAGCTCGGCGGTCTCGCGGGCGATCCTGGATCTGCGGTTGTGGACCGTTGCACCGCGAAGCCATCCAGGCGAGCGAGCGCTTTGCTCGCGAAGAGCGCTGCACCGTCGATTGGTCCCGAATTTAAAACATCGAGCCGGTTCCGTTTCATCCCGAACTCTGGTCAATTCGCGGACGGCTTGTCGATGTGGTCCACAACGAGAATCTCGATTTGGGCTCTTTGCGACTCCAACCTCAAGCCGAGTTGTTCTTGAACTGCCGTGAAGACACTAAGCTCGCCGGGCTCCGCGTCACCACGGCTGCTCACCCGTTCAGGTGTTGCCTCTAATTTGATCGTGTACGCTCCAGTGAGCCCTGTCTTGTCGACTACGGGTCGATCCACCCCAAACGATCCCTGGATATCGTCGGCAAGAGATTCCATGGCCGCCTTCACAAGAGTAATGGTCTGATTGCGTCCATTTACGCCGTGATTTGAAACCCAATTCGCTTCAGCTGCGCTTTCCTTGAATTTCGGGCCGTTCTTGCCAACGACCAATGCGTACACTGGTATCTCCTTCATCTCCCGATGGACCTCAAGATTGCATCGTTCTGCCAATAGAGTTTGTAACATTTGGCGGAACTCGCTCTTGGTTGGAGTTCGATCACCCTCGGCCTTTGCCACGACGTTGTAGTATGTGTCGTAAGCCACGGTTCGCGGAACTGGTCCAGACAACATCAACTGATAATTCTTGAGCTTATAGGCCTCTGTGACGAGGTCAAATAGAGTGTAGCCTTCCAGGGTAAGCGTCGGGCCCGAGAATGAAAAGCCATGCAGGACGTGCCAAGGTCCTCGGTTGGGCCCGATTGACGCAACCTCAAAGCTGAGAGGCGCGGCCTGACTCGCGAACCCGAAAAGCGCGCACAGGACCAAACCGCTCACTGGCATCATTGGCAATATTTACTGACGACATTCTATGCCGAGGCGTAGAGTCTAATCAATATAGAGTCAGGGAGCTTGGCTTGGGGCTGTGGCGCTGGGTTCGCCCTTCGCTGCGCTGTTGTCCAAGACGCGGATAGCGGGTGGTTCGAATTATAATCCTCTATCGGAACAGATAGCCGGCCAGCATGCTTTTCAATTCTTCGACAATTTTCTTGCGCTCCACGACGTCATTCTGCTCGTAGGCATAGGCCAAAAGCCGCTCGCCAGTCTCGCTCGCGATCCTGACCTTCAGCGCCAGCTTCCGCGAATCCTTCATGCCCATCATCAGCGCGAGCACCTGTTTTACCAGTCCCGCCGCTCCCACGTCGGGGCGTATCTGCTGTTCTCTCGTTCCGGCGCTGATGTGCCGGCCAAACACGATGGTGCGAAAGTCAGGGCGTGCATCCAGAAACGCAACGAAATTGTCGATGACCTCGCCCAGAAATTTGGGACCGCTCAACGGAATGCTGCGCAGCAATTTGCTACGGACCTGAGATTCGAACTCCTTGACGTGACGGACGGCAATCGCATCGATGATCGCCTGCTTATCGGGGAAGAAGCGATACAGGCCACCAATCGAGACGCCGCTCTCCTGCGCAATCCGGCTCGTGGTGATGTCCTCGAGCGGGGTTCGTTCGAGCAGGTGGGATGCGGCATCGAGGATACGTTGCACGGTTTCCTGGCTACGGCCCTGGACCGGCACCCGCCTGCCCGTTCCTAGGTCCTGCCGATCGTTCTCTTCCGGCAAAGGGGATGCTTGCGCGCTGGGCATTTCGAGAGTGCTGGGTCGCTCCTCTTGCTTGACGGTATCATAAAAGAAGTGGTAAAAGCGAAAGAGAGCTCGCGTTCAGCGAAAAAGGTCCTTTCGGAAAGGTGAGTGGATGCCGGTACCTGTGTCGCAGATGTGGACGGTAGCGACGTATGTCTTGAAGCAGAAGCTGAAGGGCCGGAAGCGATATCCGCTGGTCCTCATGCTCGAGCCTTTGTTCCGGTGCAACCTGGCTTGCGCAGGCTGCGGCAAAATTCAATACCCGGCGCACGTTCTGAAGATGGACCTTTCGCCCGAAGACTGTTTCAAGGCAGTGGAGGAATGCGGGGCACCGATGGTCTCGATCCCGGGTGGCGAACCGCTGATGCACCCACAAATCGGTGAAATTGTCGAGGGTCTTGTTGCGCGCAAAAAGTACATCTATCTGTGCACCAACGCACTGCTTTTGAAGGAGAAGATTGGGCTCTTTCAGCCGAGCAGGTATCTTACATTTTCGGTTCATCTTGATGGCGAGCGCGAGCATCATGATTTTTCCGTGTGCCGCGAGGGGGGCTACGATGCGGCAATCGAAGGCGTGAAAGAGGCGCTGGCTCGGGGCTTTCGTGTCACAACGAATACTACGCTGTTCGACGGCGCGGACCCGAACAGCGTTCGCGCATTTTTCGACGAGATGATGGAGTTGGGCGTTGAAGGCATGATGCTTTCGCCCGGCTATTCGTACGATAAAGCGCCCGATCAGAAACATTTTCTGGGCCGTGAGCGCACGCGCCGCCTATTCCGAGCTATTCTGTCGAACCGGAAACGCACTTGGCGGTTCAATCAGTCGCCGCTCTTTTTTGAATTTCTGATGGGGAAGCGCGATTACGCGTGCACACCGTGGGGAATGCCGACGTACAACGTTTTCGGCTGGCAGAAGCCTTGTTATTTGCTGCAGGACGGCTATGCGGAAACGTTCGCCGAGCTGATGGAGGGGACCGCTTGGGATCGATATGGATACGAATCCGGTAATCCGCGCTGCGCCAATTGCATGGTGCACAGCGGGTATGAAGCATCGGCGGTGGACCATACGTTTAGCTCGTTGAAAGGCCTGCTGACGTATGCTTTCGCGGTTCTGCGCTCGCCTCACAAAGATAAAGAAGCGCTTGAACAACTACGTGAGCCAATTCGGCCCGTGCATGCGTTCAATCCCCTGGTACAAATTGAAGCGCAAAGCGGAGAACTGCAGGATAGCAGAGTATGAACGGACCCGAGCACGAGGTTGCGCCCGGCACGCCTCACGAGAACATACAAGGCTGGATACCCGAACTTGCGAGTCCGGATGATTTGCGGCTCGCGCTCGAGAAGGCGTTCGACTATCGCGGCGACGTTACGATTACGCTTCGCGATGGAAAGCAGGTAGAGGGTTATATTTTCGACCGCCGGCCGGGAGGAACACTCGAAGATTCGTTCGTGAGACTAATCCCGAAGTCTTCTCTAGGCAAGGTCTCCATCGCCTATTCCGATATTGCATCACTGGTCTTCACGGGCCGCGACACGGCTGCAGGCAAGAGCTGGGAAGCGTGGCTTCGCAAGTATTGGGAGAAAAAAGCGGCTGGCGAAAAAGGGATTGCGCTGCACCCGGAATCGCTCGATTAGGGCATACGCTGCCGCTATACGCACTTTCGCGCTCCGATTTTAGGGCGTTTACGCTTCCGGCTCCGTTTCAACATTGCGAACAGCAGGCAGTGTGATCATGGTCTGATTGGTTATATAATTGCCCGGTGATTTCTCGCAATTATTTCCGGGCTGCCTGCGCCCTCTTAGCTGCTGGCGCATTCATTGGGTTGTCGCGGCTTAGTCCTGGGCAACAGACTCCTGCGGCTCCTCCGCCGTTGGTATCGCCGGAGGTCCACGCCGATGGGCGCGTAACGTTTCGGTTTCGGGCTCCCGACGCCAAGGAGGTTCTGCTCAGCCGCGAAGGTACGACCAGTGTTCCTATGGTGAAGGATGCGCAGGGAGTCTGGTCAATCACGACCGATCCTCTTCCACCCGATCTGTATGGTTATTCGTTCGTCCAGGATGGTGTGAGCTTGATCGATCCGTCGAACACGGTTATTAAGCCCAATCTGCTCCATCTGCAGAGCGTGGTTCATGTGCCTGGCGCGACGCCGCTCCCATGGGAGGTGACCGATGTTCCCCACGGAGAAATTCACCATCACTTCTACAAGTCGGCTATCATCGGCGACAATCGTGATTTCTTCGTCTACACGCCGCCCGGCTACGATTCAAGAAGCGCAACCCCGTATCCCGTGCTGTATTTGCTTCACGGCTACAGCGACGATGCGAGCGGGTGGACAGCGGTCGGCAAGGCCAACCTGATTCTAGACAATCTGATCGCAAAGGCCAAAGCAAAGCCAATGGTGATTGTGATGCCCCTTGGCTATGGCGCGCCGGAAATTGTCTCGGCGAGCGGCCCGTCCGCCTTTCGCGACCCTTCGCTTCGCCAGCGCAATTACGACCGGTTCCGTGACGCTCTGTTTAACGAAGTGATGCCGATGGTGGAGCACAATTACCACGTATCGGCAAATCGCGAGGAGCGCGCGATCGCAGGGCTTTCGATGGGCGGCGCGGAAACCCTTTATACGGGTTTGAACGCGACAGACCGCTTTGCCTACATCGGAGCCTTCAGCTCGGGAGGATTGGGCGATGATTTTGCTTCTCAATTTCCAACGCTCAATCGCAGCGCTAGTTCCAAGCTGCGCGTGCTTTTCATTTCCTGCGGCCGCGACGATCATCTGCTAGGCTTCAACGAAAAATTTGTTGCGTGGCTGAACTCAAAGGGATTCGATGTCTCTCTACATCAGACGCCGGGCGCTCACACCTGGATGGTTTGGCGCCGGAACCTGATCGATTTTTCCGGAATGATCTTTCACGAGAAAGCTTCCGTGGCGGGACTGAAGTCGCGGGCTGAAGCCCACCCTCCTAGGACGTCGTTTTAACGCGACCGGCTTTGATGGCCTTCTGAAATAATTCGAAGTCGGATTCGGTTGTCTCGGCGTAACCTAATGCATACTGAACGATCGCTTTCTGCACCTTATCGCCGGATCCGATATAGCCTTTGATAGACAACGCATCACCCGAACGCACGTGGCCGCGCGCCAATAGTTCGCCCGCAATTTCGGCCAGGCTGCTCAGACCTGGCCCACGAAGCTGATCGAGATCGACGGTGCCTTTATGGTCGTTCAATTGCCTCACGAGATAATCGTGCTTGCCGATACGCGTCCACCCGAGCATCAAGTCAGAAACTGCTTGAATTTTACGCTGACCCAAAGCGACTCGTTGACCCTGATGGGCCTCAGGGGCGTGCTTCACGTAAGGCGCATATGCGGAAGCTACTTCCTGCTTGATTTGCAAGAATAGAGGATCCTCAGGTCTGCTGCCTTCCATTAGCACGACATAGTCACGAAGCCCGACACTGCCGGTTCCGACAATCTTGAAAGCCAAATCGATTGGCCGGAAGAAATCGAACAAGTGCAAACGTTCGGGCGGCAGCGACTCGCGATATAAGGGCAGGCTGTCCAGGACTTCGCTCCGCTTCTTGCCTGCCAGACGCCACAGGACACCCTCGATTTTCTGGAAGCGAATCCGGCCGCGGCTATTCGGCGCTGTGTATTTTTTCAATAGATCGGCAGGGCGCGCCCGCTCAGCCTGCTGTAGCGCCGCGGAAACTGCCTGGGCCTTCTTGAGCCGGTGGATTTGATGGCGAGCTGCGACCAAAACGGGTTCGCCCGCAAACTCGTCGATGAACCGGCAGTAGGCCGCGGCGAAGGTTTCGGCCGCATCGGCTGAAGCCGCTCGCTTGTGACCCGATTCAAGGCCCGCGAGTACAATGCTTGCCGCCATTCGCTTGACGTCCCATTCCCAAGGCCCTGCAATCGTCTCGTCAAAATCGTTGATATCGAATACCAGCCGCCCATCCGGCGTTTCGAACGAACCGAGATTTTGCACGTGAGCGTCGCCGCAAAGCTGGACAGACAAGCCCGTATGCGGCTCCTTCGACAGATCGGCCGCCATTAGAGGCACCGAGCCGCGGAAGAAAGCGAAAGGCGAGGCGGACATGCGCGAGTACTTAACGGGTAACAACGACGGAACACGCCCGTCCGTTGCGCCAAGGAGCACTTCGATGGGATCGAGCGTCCGTTTGCGCGAGTGGACGTCGCCCAGTCGTGCCCGGCTCACACGTTGGCGCTGATCTCGCCCGTGTTGGAGCCTCTGATGTTCGGTGCCGGGATATCGATCCGCGATCGCTCGCGCTTGCGCTGTGCCGGTTGCCGCCAAATTTAGTCGATCCTTCGCATTCTTACGAGAATATACGGAACAGTTTTGGGAAATGATTCATCTGAGGGTCGTGTGATATGGTAACCATTCTCTGATGCGGCACACCGTCTACCTGTTTGTAGCACTTTCTAGTATTGTCTTGTCTCAAGGGCTTGCTTGGACTGCGCAACTCGACGAAGTAACCGTCGAACGAGGCGTGAAAGCGGCTATGCGAGACGGCGTGGTGCTTCGGGCGGACATCTACCGGCCAAAACAGCAGGGCCGCTTTCCAGTTCTTCTCCAGCGCACGCCTTACAACAAAAGCGGCGGAGCCGGCTTCGGCTACCGCGCCGCTGCTTCTGGCTATGTTGTCGTCATTCAGGATGTCCGTGGGCGGTATACCTCGGACGGCGAATGGCGTCCCTTTCAACATGAATCGCAAGACGGCTACGACACAGTGGAATGGGTTGCTTCGCTTCCCTACTCGAATGGGAAAGTTGGCATGTTTGGCGGATCGTACGTTGGCGCGACGCAGATGCTGACGGCTATTACGCATCCACCTCATCTAGCAGGCATCTGCCCGGTTGTAACGGCGAGCAATTATCACAACGGATGGACCTACCAGGGCGGAGCATTCGAGCAGTGGTTTAACGAATCGTGGACTTCCGGTCTTGCTCAAGACACGCTGAACCGGCTCATCGAGAAAGATACGAATGCGATGGGAGGAGTTTGGAAGCTGCCGCTTGCAGGCTACCCGCTATTTAATTCGGAAGGTCGTTCGCCGAAAGTGGACTCTCCAAATGAATTGGCTCCGTATTTTCTGGACTGGCTGGCTCACCCGAACTACGACGACTATTGGAAGCGTTGGTCCATTGAAGAGCATTATCCCGACATCAAAGTTCCCGCGCTCACGATCGCTGCCTGGTACGACATCTTTCAAGGCGGCTCGCTCCGCAATTATCAAGGCATACGCACGAAGGGTGGTAGCGAGGAGGCAAGACGCGGCCAGCGGCTTTTGGTAACAATCGGTGGACACGCTGGATCGGGACGTAAGATCGGCGATGTCGATTTTGGGCCTGCGGCCGCGCAATACGATGAGGACGACGTGACCCTTCAGTGGTACGACTATCTTTTCAAAGGCATTGAGAATCAGTTCGGGAAAAAGCCAGTGAAGATTTTCGTTATGGGCACGAATCAATGGCGTGATGAAGATGATTGGCCGTTAAGGCGGGCTCGCGAAACGAAGTACTTTCTGCATTCTTCGACAGCGGCAAATTCGCTCCGCGGCGACGGCAGTCTCTCAATGGAGATTCCTCATTCTGAGCCGCCAGACCATTACGTCTACGACCCATCGAATCCGGTTCCAACGATCGGCGGTCCCTTATGCTGCGATGGCCAGCATCTCGCGGCCGGCCCCAGAGATCAGCGTCCCGACGAATCCCGCGAAGACGTGCTGCTCTACTCGACCGAGCCATTTAGCAAAGCCGTCGAAGTGACAGGCCCTGTCAGCGTCGATCTATATGCGAAGTCTTCAGCTGTGGATACCGATTTCACGGCAAAGCTGGTGGACGTTTGGCCGAATGGCTTCGCTCAAAATCTAACGGAAGGTATCATTCGCGCGCGTTATCGCAGTTCCGAGGAGGCGCCCGAGCTAATGAATCCAGGGCAGGTGTACCGGTTCATGATCGATTTGTGGTCGACAAGCAACGTGTTTCGCTCCGGGCATCGGCTGCGGATCGAGATCAGCAGCAGCAATTTCCCTCGTTTCGACAGAAATCTGAATACTGGCCAGGAGGCCGAATTCGCTACGCGCTTCGTTTCGGCGTCCAACACGATCTACCATGATGCCGAGCACCCCTCGGCTGTTGTGCTGCCCATTGTGCCCTAACTCGGGGTTCAATCGGACGGGAGCATGGCGCCATTTCGGCGATACTCTCCCGGTGTGGCGCCCATAATCCGCTTGAACGTTTTGTTGAACGCGGCATCCGAGTAGCCAATCGAATTCGCTACTTCGATCAGCTTTTGCCTGCCTTCCCGCAGCAGCATGGCCGCCTTATAGATCCGCCACCGCGTCAGGTATTCAAGCGGCGTCTCGCCCACTATTTCCTTGAAGCGGAGAGCGAATGCCGATCGGGACATGCCCGCCGCCGAAGCCAATCCCGCAACCGTCCACGGCTGCTCGATTCTTTCATGCATTGACAAAAGCGCAGCGCTAATCTGTTGGTCCGAGAGGCCGCGAAGCCATCCCGTTTTGGTGCAAGCGCCGGAGGCAACGTGAGCGCGAATTACCTGAATCAAGAGAACGTCCGCGAGACGCTTCAGCACGAGCTCAGAGCCGACCGACGGCTGAGCAGCCTCGGCCGCCAGCAGTTGGAGTGTTTGCTCCAGAGGCGTCGTTTGAGCGCGGTCCGCCCTGACGTGAACGAGCGGCGGCAGCAAATCCGTCAGCGGCTTGCTATTGATCTTATCGAAAGTGAACTTACCGCCGATGATCGTTGTGGGAACTCCTCCCCCGCCAAAATGAACTGCGTCGCCTGTGGCGGCTTCGATCACTTCTCGAATACAGTGAGCGCGGGTGCGTGGATGATCGCGCAGCGTGTGCGCGCGGTCTTGAGCGAAGAGACAGAAGCAGTCCCCGCCGGTTAGCGGAATGGGCTTCGGCTCGCCTTCGATCGCGAGCCAGCAGTTGCCGCGTGCAATCATGCCGAAACAGGCATGCACGCCCTTCTCGATCCGCAATCCCCAGGGCGCCGTCAATTCGAGGCGTCGATAGACCAGGCTTTCAATTCGCATGGCCGTGAAAATGTCGGTGATGGGGTCCATAGCGTTACCTTAAATTGGACGATCGGACAATAATTCTGGACGATCGATCGGCACCCGTCCAAGTGGCTGGACATCAATACTAACAAATGAAGAGGTTGATTCCAAAGATTCTCGCCGCAGTGGCGCTTTCGATCGTGCCCGACTCCCCCCTGAAAGCAGCCGACTTGAAGCCGGGAACCCTAAACGCGTGGAATGAATATATTCAAGCGGAAGATTCGCGCATAGCAGAACGCGTACGCTCGGGCGAGTTCCTTTGGAGCGACCAATCCCCGGACCGCCATCGCCGAGTTCGCAATGGTGAGATAGTCATCGCGCCATTCGGAGAGAATGTTCCGAAAAGCGTGCCTCACGGCCTCATTCACCATTGGGTTGGAGCGGTTTTCGTACCGAATGCCCGGTTAGACGATATTTTCGCTGTGGTCCGCGATTACAGGCGGTACAAGGAGTTTTACGCTCCAATGGTTCTCGAGTCGAAAGCGCTCCGCGAGGGCGCCCGCGACGACAGATTCTCGATGCTCATGTTAAACAAAGCGCTCTTCGCCAAAACTGCGATGGATGCCGAGTTCCAAGAGTCATACGTGCAGCTCGATGACCGGCGGTGGTACAGCGTTGCTGTCAGCACCCGCGTTCAGCAGGTAGACAATTATGGCCAAGCGGATCAGCACGAATTGCCTCCGAACGCGGGCGCCGGTTACATCTGGCGCTTGTACAGTCTATCGCGCTTCGAAGAGCGGGATGGCGGAGTATACGTGGAATTAGAAGCGATCGCGTTGAGCCGCGATATCCCGATTTCGCTCCGCTGGATCGCCAATCCGATTGTCCGCCGCGTTTCGAAAGGGTCGCTCATGACGTCGTTACAGAAGACGGAGGAGGCGGTGCGCTCGACTAATGAAGTAGCAAGTAGGGCGGCGAAAGCAGACGGAGCCTTTCAGCCAACAGCCACGGCCGGCGCGTTCTCTATTAAACAATCGCTTATGCCCTTCACGCCAGGAAAGTAAGTTTTAGTTATTGAGGTTGACGGCTGCCATGGCGGCCCGATGGACCCGGGACACCGTCCTTCCGAGCCTTTTGTATCTCGCCTTCAGCGCCTTTGAAGTACAAGCTGACGATAACTGTGTGGCTCGACTCGTCCGGCTTAAAATCTGAGCGTGTAGAGCCTAGATTGTCGAACAGGCTCATCTCTCGCACACGCTGCAGAAAGTAGTCCGGATACTCGGGATTGAACGGCTTGCCCGGTTTAGGGGCCCACAATTTCCTGATTTCAGGCTCACTCTCAATATCGAGTCCGTGAACTTCGAGCGCTTGAAAAGTGTACACGGGACCTGGCGTGATTTGGTACGTCAGATTGATCGCTTCGTTCTTGTCATCCTCGGCCCGCGCAACCTCAATCTTCGCGTCAAGGTGACCATCGTGGCGCATCGATTTCACGAGATCGGCACGAAGCTGTTCAGCTTTCGAAGAGTCGAATACATCTCCCCGCTTGTAGTGCATCATCGAGCGAACGTCATCGGGCGTAAACGACCCGCCTCGAAATGTTGAGCTGCCGAAATGGAAAACAGGGCCCTCTTGAATGGTGACGTGCACCAGATAGCCCTCATTCTCGGGCGACTTTTCCATGACGACTTTAGGAAAAGAGATGGCAACATAACCCTTGGCCGCGTAGAGAGGTTTCACGGTTGTCTCGAGCAGTTGATGCATGGTTGCATCTGACAGACGCTGCCCTACTGCGACCTCGTTCAAAGCTCGCATCAGCACGGGGGAGTCAATGGCCCGATTGCCCGCCACCGTGACGCCGGCAATTCGAGGCAACGGCCTGTCGGGACGAATGACGACGGATGGGTGATCCGGGTTGTCGTTCGCAACAAATGCCTTCACCTTCAGGTTTGGCTTGGTCTGGGCGACGAAGGCTTGCGCGGCTTCTGTATAACGCTGCAAAACAGGCGCGGTAGCTGGAATCCGGTCGCTGTATAGACTGACATGATCGCGCAAATAGGCTCGCAGCGCGTTATCGGGAACGCCTAACTCTTCGAACTGCAGCGGGAAAAGCTGCTCGTACTCCGAAATCTTGAAGGTGACGTCGTATTGTGGAGGCTTCGACAGGCTGTAGTGAAAACTATATTCGACACTCGAGAACAGGTCTGTCTGAAGCAACCGGGTTTGCGCAGCCTTGAGAGTGGCAAGCGACGCAGTCTCGCCAGTGCTCAACCCAAGAACCTTCTTTATCTCGGAAACGTCATAAATTTTGGCGCCCTCAACAGAAACGGAATGGATTACGCCAGGCGGAGGAGCCTTTGATGCCGGCGTTCGGTCGGATTGAGCGCTAGCCGTCCAAGCGAGGCCGCAACACAAGAGGAACATGTTGCGCAAGAAAAGCATATCTATTTCGATTCTACGTGCAGCAGGAGACTGGCGTTTCGAAGTCGTTCTTGCCTCAGTTGGCTGGATGGCACGAGACGTGCTCAGGATACCCCCGACAAATAAAACCTGGACCTTCCTGAGATATTGGCAGGAACTTCCAACTAACTTTAAAAGGAAACTCCGTTCACAAAGGCCGTGTCTGGATTCAACTCAAGACAAGACCGCAGGACCTTTCTGCATGCTCTGCTGGGCGGCTGCGTAGCCGCTGGTTCTGCCTTTTCCGCTCCACAATATAACGCCTTTTTTTCGCCTCGGCTCGAGGACACGTTTATCCTCGATGAATACGCCAGACGTTCGTTTCGTTATTTTGTGGAGCAAAGCGACCCGTCCACCGGCTTGGTCCAGGACCGGGGGCCGGCAGACGGCGCCCTGATTCCCCGTCCCGTAGCGAGCGTGGCCGCGACCGGATTCGGTTTGACAGCCCTTTGCATCGGGGTCGAGCGCGGCTGGATTACTTCGTCTGAGGCGAGTGACCGGGCGATCACAACGTTCCGTTTCCTCAGCCGCTTCGCTCCCCAGGTTCATGGTTTTTTTCTGCACTTCATGGATCCAGCCACCGGCGAGCCGCGGCTTAATTCCGAGTTTTCATCGATTGACACGGCGCTGTTGCTTGCTGGGGTTCTGACCGCCGGCCAGTATTTCTCGAAACAGTATCCCGAGATTGGCTTGATGGCGAAACGAATCTACGACCGGGTGGATTTTCAGTGGATGCTGAACGGCAGCGCAACCATGCTGAGCCACGGGTTCCGCCCTGGCAGCGGCTTCATCCCCTACCGTTGGGACAGCTATAACGAAGCCTCGCTGCTCTATCTGCTCGCCATTGGATCGTCTACGCACCCTATACCCGCGCGAAGCTGGTACGGATGGAAGCGGCCCTGGGTTCGCTACCGCGAATGGGCCTTCATCAGCGGAGGTCCGTTATTCACGCATCAGTTTTCGCATGCCTGGATCGACTTCCGGAATATTCACGATCGCGACGGGATGGATTTCTTCCGGAATTCGATCATTGCCACGTATGCTCATCGCGATTTCTGCATCGGTCTGCGAAACGAATTTCCGAGTTTCGGACCCAATCTGTGGGGCATTACCGCTTCCGACAGTCCGGGCGGGTACCTGGCGTGGGGCGGCCCTCCAATTGAAGGCCCCATCAATGGCACCGTGGTCCCGTGCGCGGCCGCCGGTTCGCTGATGCTGGCCCCCGAAATCTGCATGCCGGTTCTCCGCGAAATGCTTTCGCGCTACGGCGATTCCGTCTATGGACGGTATGGGTTTGCCGACGCCTTCAACCCGCACTGGCAAAGCGCGGGGCTATGGGTCGATCCAGAAGTGGTTGGCATCGATATCGGCATTTCGCTGCTGAGTATCGATAACCTGCAGAACGGGTACGCTTGGAGATACTTCATGCGGGATTCGAATGTGAAACTCGCGCTGAAGCTCGCCGGGTTTTCTCGCGGGCCAGGGCGGCCTGTTCCCGATCTGCCGCAGAAATTCGCCGAGGCCCGCAACCGTGGCTTCCGTTAACCTGCCCATCAGCAAGAATCTCTGGGGGTCATACGTGACCACCGTGTCGCTGCTATTGCTTGTCTGTTATTGGTCCACAATCACAGGCACTGTTCAAGTACTCTTTCAGACCGGCGATATGGCGTGCGCGATCTTTCCACCGGTCATCGCCGCATATGTGATCTGGAGCCGAAGGTCCCAGTGGCCATCAACTGCGATTGCGCCCAACGCAAATGGAGCCGCGGCGTTGCTCGCGGGAGCCGCCCTCGCCGCGCTCGCAGTTCTTGGCGGATCGTTGACTCTAGCGCGGTTTGCGTTTCTCTTCTCTCTTGTCGGGTGCATTTTGGTTGCGTGCGGCGCAACTATATTGCGATTCCTGGCCTTTCCATTGACCTTGCTGCTGTTTGCGCTTCCAATTCCCTCGCCGCTTTACCACGCGCTTGCCTTGCCGCTTCAGGCTGTTGCGGGCCGCGGAGCGGAAATCATTCTGAACCTATTGGGATTCCATGCAGTTCGCACCGGAAACTCGATTTCTTTGCCATCACAGATTCTTGTCGTGTCCCAGGCGTGCAGCGGAGTTCAATCGCTCAGGACATTGGCCTTCTTCTGCCTTATTTACAGCTATTGGAACGAGAGTAGAATCTGGCTGCGAGCCGCGCTGGTAGCGGCTGTTCTACCAGCTTCGATACTCATGAATATTGTCCGAATCAGCGTTACCGGGATGTTGGGCGAATTCAACCATAAGTACACTCAAGGAACTTGGCATTCGGCTTTAGGCTATGTTACGTCGCTCTTGGCATTCTGCGTTATCTGGGGAGTCCATACGCTCGTTTCGCATGGCTTCGATCGAGAGGCGGCCGCGGCTTAATGCGTCCTCGTTCACCGGCCGGCGTGATCTTCCTTCTTTCTGCCGCAGTCTTGGTGCTAGTGCTTCAGATCTGGTTTCAGCGAGACCTTCGCCACGATCCCATCATCTCCCAAACGCGATCCCTCGATGAATTTCCATCGATAGCCGGCCGTTGGAGATCAACCGGACCCGTGCCGCCTTCGCCCGCGCTGCTTCGGAGGCTTAGCGCCGATGAAATTCTAAGCCGGAACTATACGGATGGTAAGACCGGACTTACGATAAGCTTGTTAGTCGCTTATTACCGGACTCAGTTACATCTCAATCGACAATACGATTTAGAAGAATACTTACCGGATGAGGGATGGTCACAGCTATATTCCGCCATAG
Source organism: Bryobacteraceae bacterium (assembly GCA_049585195.1). Classification (GTDB taxonomy): domain Bacteria; phylum Acidobacteriota; class Terriglobia; order Bryobacterales; family Bryobacteraceae; genus KBS-96. The sequence goes on from JBAUZG010000086.1 coordinate 39,372, forward strand.
TTCAGTTGCCGCAAAAATCCAATTACCCGATTCCGATCCGATACGACCTTGTCATTCGCGGCCAGGAGCGCCTGCTGATTCTCCGGTGGTTCCAGACGAAAGAAAAGGTCCTGGCCGATGGCCAAGATCTTCATTTCTATCGAGTCTTAAATGCCGTGGCTAACCATCGAACCGATTTGGCTACCGTGCAGATTGTGACGCCTGTTCTTATCGATCCGCCGAAACAGGAAGCCGAAAACGCGCTTGACTTTGCTCAACAGGTAGTCAATTTGACTGCCGCAACGTTGTTCAGTCCGTGAGGCGAGCGCGTGCTGCTGCAGATGCTCGGACCTGTTTCCGTCGCGACCGGAGAAGAAGCCATCCGAGTCCTATAGCTAACAGCCAGACGTATTCGGACGGTTCAGGCGCGACTGTAATCGGGCGTCCGACTGGCTGGACGATGTGGTTGCTGTGGCTCGAAGATATTTCGCCGATCGTACTTCCAACCACAGCTGCCGGCAATAAGAAGGGAAGGAAATGGTGTGAAGACGTGACTTCGGGCGGAGCACTTTTGCCGACAACCGCCAGCGGGGGAAGCGGCGGAACAAGAACAGGCGGTGAAGGCAGTACATCGTACGACACCGGAAAAAGCTCCGCCGGTGGCTCGATCAATGCCACTGTAGGACCTTTCGGCTCTTCCAAATCGAACTCCGGTTCAGCAGGCTCGGGGCCGGGACTCGATACTCTGGAAATGGAAATCCTGTTGCCGCAGCGGCTGCGAACCAGATTCTCGCCGTCTGTCAACACTAACTCCCCTTTTCGTAACTGGATTTTTTTCTGTGTCCAGTAAATCTTATCGTTCACCCGGTAAGAAACGTAGGCGAGCATGTCTTTGTTCAGATGTAGTTCTCTAACCTTGTTCAAATTGATACTTTGGTAATGATCACGTACGATGGGATCGCGGTTAGCGGCATCGACTAGTTCCGCTGCCGATTCGACGCCGCCACTGACGACAGAATATTTAAATACATGGCGTAGCGCTTGCCCCTCACTTTTTGCACTGAGCGCTTGTTTCGATTCTGCCCCGCTTATCCCCGATTTGTTGGAATTACAAATTCCTCGGAGAATCGGCCAAACTGCCGGTAAAGCGGCCAAGAAGATAACGGTGAAGAGTGCAAAGGTTACTCTACGTTTGCGTAAACGTCGCTTATGTAAACGGCGCCTCGATGGAGTCATGATCAAGCCTGCCTATTAGAGTTGTCGTTCTTAGAAATTGCAGTCTAACCCGAAAAGACGAGATTTGAGCGCGATCGGCCAAACTAGCGTTATAGGACTTCTTACCCCATTTGAAAACGGGATACGCCTATGGCCGAGGCTCCAATCATGATTGCCCGGCGATTGCCCAAGATCGGGCTTGAATCGCCTTAAAACCCGGAAAAACGAAGCGATACGCGATTCATACTATTTCGCGCACGGCCTTAAGCAGGTATACCTACGTTAAACCGGGAAAAAGATTGGGGGTTATGCGATTCACACTATTTTTCGCTGGAGTGCTGATGTTGACGGTAGCAGGATATGCCGAAGATGGGTTCACACCGGCAAATTCCAGTACACCGGACCCGGGTCCCGCGGATGGCGACGCCTCTGATACCGTAAAGCTCGGCAATGTCACGTTTTCGGGCGCTTTGCGTCTGCGCCTCTATGACTGGGACTGGTTTCAGCCCTCTTCAGGCAATAACAGCTACGTCTATTCCGGAAACTGGCTGCGATTCGGCTTTTCGGAAAAACTCGATACCTGGGAATGGAACGTGGAATTTGCGGTGCCGTTTCTGTTGGGACTTCCCTCGAACGCAACGGCACCGGGAACGCAAGGCGCGTTGGGGCTCGGAGCCAATTATTATACGGCGAACGACGGAAGCCAGAACGCGGCGATGATTTTTCCCAGACAAGCCTACGTGCGGCTGAATGGCTTAGGCGGCAACACTGGGAGCAGCTTGAAACTTGGCCGCTTCGAATTTAACGACGGGACGGAGGTTGCGCCGCAGGATGCGACGCTCGCCGCGTTAAAGCGCGATCGCATGACCGCACGGTTGGTCGGCACTTTTGCCTTCTCGGACGTAGGCCGCAGCTTCGACGGCCTGCAATATGTCTACGGCAGCGGGCCAAACAATCTGACATTTGTGGCGGCCATTCCAACTCGCGGCGTTTTTCAAGTAGATGGTTGGGGCTGGAACCGCGTGGGTTTCGGCTATACCGCCTACACCCGGGAGTGGGGCACAGGGAAGCACGCGGCCGATACGCGCTTTTTCGCGATCGAGTATGACGATTGGCGTCACGTGTTGAAAACCGACAATCGGCCTCTTGCCGTTCGGCGGACTGACCTCGCGAACATCCGCATCGACACGTTCGGAGGGCATTCGATGCATTCGTATAGCAGCAGCGCGGGCAACCTCGATCTGGTCCTCTGGGGCGCCGGCCAGACGGGGCGATGGGGCTATCAGAAACAGCGCTCTTATGCTTATGACGTTGAAGGCGGCTATCAGCCCAAGGTCCTTCCCGCTGTCAAACCGTGGCTTCGCGGCGGATTCTTCTTGGGCTCGGGAGATGGAAATCCGAACGACAACACGCACGGAACTTTCTTCCAGCTGCTGCCCACGCCTAGGCTATACGCCCGGTTCCCATTCTTCAACATGATGAACAATACCGATCGATTCGGCATGCTGATCTTGCGGCCGCATTCGAAAGTCACCATATCGAGCGAATTTCATGCGTTGCGCCTCACCAATGCGAACGATCTCTGGTATTCCGGCGGCGGCGTGTTCCAGCCCTGGACATTCGGCTATACCGGGCGCGCTACAGCAGGCGCGCGGTCGCTTGCGAATCTTTACGACACAAGCGTTGAATATCGCGTCGGCCGAAAGGTCACGCTGACTCCGTACTTCGGTTATGCGCAAGGCCGCGCAGCGATGGAGGCCATCTATCCGCACGGCAAGGACGGCAAGTTCGGATACCTCGAGCTCCTATACCGCTTCTAAAAATTGCGAGAGCCATCGGTCCAAAGCCGTCGATTTCATAAGATAAAATTATGGCAATCAAGGTAGGAATCAACGGCTTTGGCCGTATCGGGAGAAATGTGGTTCGAGCCGGACTACATAATCCCGAAGTAGAGT
>JBAUZG010000087.1:0-4224 GCA_049585195.1 Bryobacteraceae bacterium
CGGCTGTACCCCTCATCCTGTTCCATGGACTCCGCCGAGTACAGATGGATAAGAAAGCCGACGAAGGTCACAACTACGACCATCAGAAGTGATACCGGATCGAGATAAAAAGCAATCTCGGGCTTAAAACCGGCTACGTTGATCCAGGTCCATAACACTTGGGTATAGGGCGTTGGCGCCGCGAGAGAGGCGGGCACAAGGGCAAGCGAAATCAATGCCGCGAGGCCGACCGAACCGGCCCCGGCAATCGCGACCATGGTCTTCGAAAATCTTCCGCCAACCAGCGCAAGAATGAGGGCGCTCGCAAATGGTACGGCCGGGACTAGCCAAAGCAGCGAGAGCATATCAACCCTTCAGCGTGCTCGCGTTGTCGATGTCGAGTGAGTCATAGAGACGATGGAGGCGGAGCACGAGCGCGAGGCCAACCGACACTTCAGCGGCGGCCATGGCGAGAATAAACAGAAACAGTACCTGGCCATCTGACTGATGCCACCGCGCGCCAGCCGCCACGAAACCGAGCCCCGCCGCATTGAGCATGACTTCGATCGACATCAGCGTGAAAATGACATTACGGCGTATCAGCAGGCCCATCAGCCCCAGCGTGAACAAGACTGCCGCTAACAACAGCGCGTTGCTGGCTAGACTGAATTGCATCGACACTCTCCATTTCTTCCGGATCATTCCATCCCAGGTGATACGCCCCCACGATTCCCGCTAACAGAAGGATGGATACAAGCTCCACCCCCAACAGGTAGCGCCCAAATAGAGCCATGCCAACCTGCTCGTAGCCCACTTCGCCCGCGACGCCCGGCGAACCGCCCGGCGCGATCAAGATGTATCCGAATTCTGCCAGCAGAATCGCGGCGAGGATGGCAGGACCGATCCAGGTCTTCGGCGTGAGCCAGCTCCTCTCGATTTGTGTAGCGCGATCGCCCACGTTTAGCAGCATCATCACGAAGACGAACAAAACCAGGATGGCTCCGGCATAGATGATTGCATCCAAAGCCGCGACAAACGGAGCTCCGAGCGTAAAAAACACGACTGCGATTGCCAGCAGGGAAATCACAAGATAAAGCAACGCGTGCACGGCCTTGAGTTGAGTGATCATCAAAGCCGTGGAAACTACGGCGATCGCGCCCGCAACATAGAAAGCCAGTAGCATAGCGTTTCCTAGGGCAAAAGTCGATGCACATCCGTTGGTGCGGCTTCGCCCTCCGATTCCCCTTTGTCCTTGCCGCCAATCTGCACTCCGCAGACCCGCCAAAAGTTGTAGCCGGGGTACTTGCCTGGACCGCTGATGAGCAGGTCCTCCTTCTCATACACCAGATTGGGGCGATAGTACTCGCCCATCTCAAAATCGGGAGTCAACTGGATCGCATAGGTCGGACAGGCGTCTTCACAAAATCCGCAGAAGATACAGCGTGAGAAATTGATTCGGAAGAACTCGGGGTAGCGCCGGCCAGATGAATCTTCGGTCGCCTTGAGCGCAATGCAATCGACGGGACAGACCGCCGCGCACAAATAGCACGCGACACAGCGCTCGCCGCCGTCCGGGTCACGCGAGAGAATGATGCGGCCGCGGTACCTCGGCGCAAGGTAGGGTTTCTCCTCGGGATATTGCACTGTGACACGGCGGTGGAATATATGCAGAAGCACATTCCAGATCGTTCGGAGGATGCTGAACATCGCTACGACGACCTCCCGTGAGCACTCGCCAGCACAATGGCGCCGGTTGCAAACAGATTGACTACTGAGAGTGGCAGCATTACCTTCCAACCGAATGCCATCAATTGATCGAACCGAGGGCGCGGCAAGGAAGCCCGCAACAAGATAAAAAAGCAAATCAACAGAAATGTTTTCACCAGGAACCACACCGCCGGCGGTAGAACGGGCCCGAGCCAGCCGCCCAGGAAAAGAACTGTGATCAGCGCCGAAATGAGCGTCACCCCCAGGTATTCGCCTACGAAGAACATGCCGAACTTCATGCCTGAATATTCGGAGTGGAAACCGGCAACGAGTTCGCTCTCAGCCTCGGGCAGATCGAACGGCAGGCGCCGCGTCTCGGCTACTCCGGCGATCAAGAACAGCACGAAGCCCAGGATCTGAGGAACGATAAACCACATCCGGCGTTGCGCGTGGATAATGGCGACAAGATCGAAAGAGCCGGCGAGCAACACGACGCCCATGAGCGACAGACCAAGGAAAACTTCATAGCTCAGCACCTGGGCGGCAGCGCGTAACGCGCCGAGCAGCGAGTATTTGTTGTCTGACGACCACCCGGCCAGTACTACGCTATAAACGCCGAGCGATGACAGGGCGAGAACAAACAACAACCCGATATTCAGGTCGGCCACGATAATCCCTGGCGCGATCGGGAGCACCGCGAAGGACATCAATACAGTCACAACAACGATCGCCGGCGCTAGAAAGAAGATGCATTTGTCGGCAAACGGAGGAATCCAGTCTTCTTTAAAGAAGATTTTGATCATGTCGGCCGCAACTTGAAGAAGGCCGAAGGGGCCAACCCGGTTGGGGCCATAGCGATCCTGCAAGAGCGCGAGGAACCGGCGCTCTAGCCAGATGAGTCCGGCGGCAATCGTCAGCGCCACCACGAGGATGCCAACAACAGCCGCAACGGGATGAGGGCTGGTCATCATACTCGCGAAATCTCACTCCACACCGGCAACTCAAGTCCCTCGAGGGGTGGAAACCCAGACGGCAGGCCCGCCACCCCGCTGGGCAAGCCATGCGTAACTCTGACCGGGAGGCGCTGTCCCATCACTGCTACTTCGGCACCGAACTTCGTGGCGTCATCCGGATTCAGCGCGACATATGGATCGGGAAACAGTTGAGCCACTGCCAGCGCGGAACGGCTTAATTCTTCGCTTCCGAAGATGTGGAACAGTGCAACGACCAGCCACTCGCCATCGCGCGCCTCAAAAGCAGGTGGAATAGAAGTGAAGAACGCCGCACCGATGGCGCCGCCGTCAATCAGTGATACACCGGGATCCCCGCCTCGGAGTGGACCAGCAATTTCTTCCTGGTACTTATTCACCGCCCGTATGGAGTTCCAGCCGGGGGACCAGAAGAAGGGGATGAGCGCGGAAGGCGGTTGAAGGGGACTGCCTTCCATCGAGAACGAAAGAGGAGAATCGGCATCTTCGGGCGGCTTTGGCTCGCTCACTTTGATGTTCGCGAGCACCGCGGTGCGGCCACTATAGCGGTGCGGTTCGCGTGGGATCCTTGCTCCGGACATGCGGAAATCCGATGGCGGCGCGGCTTGCGCGATAGCAGACAGATCGGGTATCGCTGCCGTGAGGTCTTCGATCACTCGATCGAGGTTTTCCCATCCGCCCAGCCATTGCCAGCTTTGCCGAACATTTTCCGACGGCGGGAAGACGGGATAGAATCTCTGCGCACGGCACTCGCTGCTCACCAATGTGCCGTCCGCTTCGGCAAATGTAGCCACAGGGAGAACCAGCTCTGCCCTGGCCGTGGTCCGGTTTTCCAGGTGATCCAAAGCTACGACGTGCGCGCATCGACGAAAGAAAGCATCGACAGCGGGCGCGGGCAGCCGGCGATACAGATCGTTCTCGAGGACGATCATGGCATCGGACTGCCCTTTGAGGGCGTGCTCAAGCGGCGCCGCCGTCAGCAAGGCAAGGCCAAAACTGTTGCACTCCGGTGCGACAAACGACAGCGAGCAGCTCGGTAAAGCCCAGGATATGTTTGCCGCGGCTCGAATCACATCTGCGTTGCGTTGGCTCGAGCCGGAGATGATCAACGGCCGCTTTGCTGTTTTCAAGGCGCTCGCAACAGTTTCAACGAACTCCTGTTGATCGTTAGTTAGGCCCTCTGTTTCCGGAGCACGCGGATCCAGAGCGTGAGCGATCGCGTAGCCCAACCGGGCCAAATCGTTTGGCGCGCCTTGGTAACATTCCGTGGCAATGTCGTCCAAGCGCGTCGAACTTGGAGTAGCGACAAAGAACGGACCTCTTCTGTCCTGCAGCACTTCGCGTATGCCGAGGTCCTGCCAGAGCGGAATATGCAAGCGTTTCACGGCTTCGATCGGTTGCCGACGCACGGCCTGCCGCAGACTCAGAGCCATCCTAGGCGCGACACTCGTGACATCTTCTCCGAGGATGAAGACGGCATCCGATGATTCCACTTCGCGAAGTGCCGGAGTGCGTGCCGGACCCGATTGGAGAATGTCCAGCATGAGGC
>JBAUZG010000088.1:0-40089 GCA_049585195.1 Bryobacteraceae bacterium
TGGCCTGGGCTCGCTGAGCTTCGCGGAATACTCTGCTCGCGCTACGACCCGGCGGACGGCATCGACCAGTGGTCGACCCTGCCCGGATATCGTGCCGACGATGCCGAGATGAAGCACCTGGAGGCGCACGAACGCCTCCAGGCAAACCAGCAGATCGCACCCGAATCTCGGCGGATCCTCAAGCGCTTGACTGCCGGTCATAGCATGCCGGCGGCGGTGATGACGGAGGACGACGCACCGCCGCCGGTCAAACAGACGCAGATCGAAACGCGCCGGCGCGAACGCAAGCAGGTCACTGGAGGCGAGCGATGACGCAGGAGTTTCTCGTTCGATTGGAGAGCGCCGAGCCGATTGAGCGCATGGATCTGCTTCGCGTCGTGCTGGGCATGGAGAGGCTGAGTGGCGGCGTAGATCGCATCGAAATCCGAAGCGTCGAACCCGATCCAGCGTTTGGGCTGCACCGCGACGGCCGCCTGATGCCCGCCACGGTGATTACCAGCGGAGGAGACCAGTGAACGGTACGAGCCAATCAGGCGATCGGTTGCTGCTATACCTCGACGGCTACATCGCAGCGCTGAAAGACCTGCGAGAGCTGCTCGCGGAGAGCGACAAGCCGCCGATCTCCGCTCTCTGTGTCGCGCTCGACGACAAGCTTGCGAAGTTGCGCAGGGACAGGCGCGCGCTCGTTCGGAGGGCAGCATGAACGAGATCCAACGGACCAAACTCGAAATGCGCATAGCGACCCTCGAAGCGGACCTGCAGGCCCAATATGAGCAGCTGCGCGATCGCCTGGCGATGGCGGCGTTATCGCGCATCTGTCCTGGTGGCTCACGCTGGGTCGCCGTTCAGGCGTACGAGATCGCGGACGCGATGCTCGATATCCGCAAGACGCCTTTGCCGCGGACTACGGACGACGGAGGCCTCGAATGACCTGCCGGGAAGCACACTTCACGCTGGCGGCGAAGCGTCCGGTGTTCGGCGACGAGCGTTGCATCCAGGCTCGAGACGTTCTCGTGCTCGCCGCCGAAATGCGGAGCGCTCGCTATAGCTGGGAATCGCCGGACGGTCTTTCGGAACTTCCAGCGGAGTACTATCTGCCCGTGTCGGACATGGACGAGCAGCAGCTTCGCGAGGAGCTGGCCAGGTGGCACGCACTCGGAAACGGGGAGGACTGGCCGTAATGGGCTACGCGCTCTGTTTTGGCTATTGCGCCGTTTGTCGCAAAGTGTTTGGGTTTAACCCGACGAAGGTGCCTTCGATTCGCGTCGCTGGCAATCGCGAGCCTATTTGCCAGGAGTGCATGGACAGGCTCAATCAGCACCTAGTTGCGAAGGGCGGTCAACCAATTGCGATTCTTCCAGGCGCTTATGAAGCGTGTGACGAATTTGAACTGCAGGAGGCCGACTGAATTTCTCATGCTGAACGCGGTGTTCCGTCCCGTCGAAGCCTGGCCCGGGCAGCAAACGCCGAGTCACAAGCGCCAGCGGTCTCGCTTCAAGGCCGCCTACAGCAAGACGCTCGACGATCTCGAGCGCGAACTCGCCGCGATCCGCGCGAAGGATGTTGTGATTCAGTGCTACCTCGATCGCGACGACATCCGTAACGACGGCTGGCCGCGCAGCAAGGCGCGGCCGAAGCAGCCCGGCGTGATCGTGACTTTCTTGCAGGGCAAAGACGTGATCTCGATGCCTTGCGACACCTTCCTCGACTGGGAACAGAACGTGCGCGCGATCGCGCTGACGCTGCACGCGCTGCGGATGATCAACCAATACGGCGTCACTAAGCGCGACGAGCAGTACCAGGGCTTCAAACGCATCGAAGCGCCGAAGCCGATGGCGCAGATGACGATCGAGGATGCGGCCGAGCTCGTTAGCTCGATAGCCGGCGTCCAGCCTGCGCGCAACTTGATCTACGGCGGCCGGGAGACATTCGAGGAGATCTACCGCCTGGCCGCGCGCAAGTCCCATCCCGATTTGAATGGCGGCTCGCACGAGATGTTCGTGCGGCTGCAGCAGGCGGCTGAACTACTGAGGAGGCACCATGGCACCGCTTAGCAGTAACTCTCAGCCTTTTGAGCGCGCGCTACGCTCTCATGCGCTTCTGCATGCGCACCGGATCGGGCTTTCAGACATCCCGAAGATGGACGCTCTCGATGGCATGTGTCAACTCTGCGACAAGGGAGCGATGCCGTGAATACCGAACGCCTTTGTAAGCTCTGCGCCCGGCCGGTATCCCAACACGGCGACAGCCCGGACGACTGCGCACGGCACGCGATATTGCGCATCGAAGCCATTGAGCAACGGGCTGCATCGCTGATCAAGCTCGTTGGCGAGCCTGGCACATGTCGTGGTTGCGGCGCCGAAATCTTTTGGGTCAAGGCGTTCAAGAGCGGCAAGCCAGTTCCGTATGATCCCAGCGGCATCACGCATTTTGCGACGTGTTCGAAGGCGCAGGAATTCAGAAAACCCATGGAGCAAGGACGATGAGGGTTATTCAATCTGGAGAAGTTCCGCTTTCGGAGATCGAGCTCGGCGAACGGCGTCGCGAAGACTACGGTGATATTGAGAAGCTCGCGGCAGGCATCCAAAAGGTCGGTCTTCTCCATCCGCTGATTGTTCGTCGTGTGGATGGGCGTGCGGATCGTTTTCAAATAGTTGTCGGCGGTCGTCGATTTAAGGCACTCCGGTTACTAAAAGCGAAGTCGGTTCCCGTTCGCCTATTCGAAACCTTGAGCGACGAGGAGTTGCGTGAGATTGAGCTTGATGAAAACGAAAACCGCAAGGACTTCACAGAGCGGGAACGGCAACGAACCTTTACCGCTAGTAAGCGGACAGTGGACGATGCAAAGAGAGCTGGCGAGGTTTTATCTAAGAATTCCTTAGATAAACGGAAACCGCGCGGCCAGCCGCCCAAATACGGAGCTCCCAAGAGTGCAGTTGCAAAAGCACTTGGAATTTCTCATGCCACGATCACCGAGGCTGAACAGCACGTGCAAACCGCCGAGCAGTTCCCCTTTATGCAGCAACCGGATTGGCGACAGTATCACGTGCTCGAAGCACGCGAGCTTATAAGCCAGTTTCCAGAATCGGAGCGCCCGAAGATCAATGATGTGTTCGCCGCAGCTCCGGTGCCGCCGGATCCAAAGATCGCGATCGAGACGCTCGAAAATATGCGCCGCATGAGCGCTGAAGAACGCGCAGAAATTTATCGCCTCAGCAAAAGTTCCGATAGCCGCGAACGCAGCTTGGCGTTGACTAAGTCGGCGGCCAGACCGCCTATGCCCGATCCGCGGCTTATTGATCTCGATAGCGCGCTTAACGGTTTCAAGACAGCGCAGGCCGCGCTAAAAAGGGCGATCAGGCAATTCCCGAACGATCCTCTTGCGCCGCGCATCACCAGTCTTCTTGAAGAGGTTACCGCGATTATCAGCTTGATCAGAAACCGTCAGGAGGAGCAACAGAATGGGATTCACACTCACGCCGCAGTTCAATGATTTTGACAGGGACTCGCGTCATAAGGTTATCCGTCAATATCTAGGCAGCGGGCGTGGCGATGGCCTAAGAGGCATCGCCATCGATCTGATCAAAATCTATCCTGGAGAACTGCTCGAAGAGTTCAAGCTGCTCGGAGTGATGCGCGATATTCGCGGCGCTGCCAAAAAGCGCGATGGCGGTCTGCCGTTCGCAGGTCCAACGGCTCAGCTCGCGAGTGACGGGTCACCGATCTGGCGCGCACGGCAGTATTGGCTTTTCGAGGATTATTGCAGGAACTACACGGAATCGATGAATCAGGCGGCCGCCAATTTGGCCATTGCTGAGAAATACAGCAAAGAATGCGAAGAGCGGTATCACCGTAAGCCTGTCATCGTGCAGCAAGACAACCTCGCTCAGTGACGTTCATGCCATGAAATCCCTTGTCGAGCCCAAGCGCCAGTCCGATCCACGCGACACTGTCGAGTTGCTGCTGACTGCCGTCGCGGACGCGATCGCGGATCGACTGGAACATCGCCAAGAGGCGCGCCGTCGTCTGCTGGATATGGATGCGACCTGCGAATACCTGGGCGTCTCTGAGGATGGTGTTTATCGGCTGGTCGCCGAGGGCAAGCTCACGCCCGTTTCGCTTGACCGCCGAAAGCGCTTCGACATTCGCGAGCTCGACAAGCTAATCGAAGAAGCTAAAGGCCATCGGGGCTAGTACTTGCCACTATCTAGTATTTGCACAAAACAGCGAGTTTGAGGTACAGTCACGTCGATGACTAACCAACTTACACCTTCGGAGGTAGGTCGTGCCTTGAGTGCGCTGCGCAAAACGCACGGATCAGGTACTGGCCGACCCAAGAAGATTCGCAAATGCAAGACGTGCGGCCTCAGACTTGGTGCCCGCGAAATGCGCGCGCACAAGTGCCAACGACGCCTGCAGCATGGTGGCAAATGAAGAAGCGGACCTACGGCACCGGTACGCTGCGCCAAATCCCGAGCGGCAAGTGGCTACTCGAGTACAAACCAAAATGGGCTCCTAAGCGGCTATCAAAGACCGTTGAAGGAGCCAATCAGAAGACGGCGCAGAAGCTGCTCACAGATTGGGTGACGGAACTCGATAAGCAGACGAGTCCATCAGTTGAGGTTTCGATCGCGCAGCTCATAGATCTCCACATTGCAGACATGCGGATGAAAGGACGGGACACTTCGAGCATCGCTACAGTCGAACAGCGCTGCAGAAAACATCTTGTGCCCTATTTTGCTGATATCGATTTTGCAAATCCGCTCAGAAAGGCCGCGGTCAAGAAATACGCGAATGTGCGGTTAAAGGCTGGCGCCCAGAAGGCTACCGTGAACCGCGAGTTGGCAGCGTTGCGCCGAGCCATCCGTTTGGGGATCGAGGAGGAGCTGATCTCGGTCGCACCACCCAAAATTGAGAAGTTGCCCGAGAACAATACACGGGTAGGATTTGTCGACGATGAGCGATATTCAGCGATTGCGCATCACTTGCCTGAGCATCAGCGAATGCTTTGGTGCTTCGCATACCGCACAGGTGTGCGCAGAGGCGAACTACTGAAGATCCGCTTGGAGTGGTTGTTGCCCTACTGGGGCGAGCCCGAGCCGTTCATCAAAGTCCCAGGCTTCGATGCGCAGGGGAATCGCATCACCAAAAGCGGTAAGCCCCATACGATTCCGCTTTACCATCCAGAGTTGCGCGCCTTCGTTGAGATGGCACTTGCTCAACGCGATCCAAAATGTCCTTATTTGTTCCAGCATCGTGGCAAGCGTCTTAGAAACATTCGAACCGGCTTCGAAAAGGCATGCATTGACGCTGGCTATCCAGATGTGATCTTTCACGATACGCGTCGCAGTGCCGTGCGACGCATGGAGGATGCTCGCATTCCGCGTCGAGAAGCGATGCAGATTACTGGTCATCTCACAGAGAACGTGTATAAGCGTTACGATATCGGCACGGAGGGCGGAGCCATCGAGGCTGGCCGCAAGCTGCGCGAGCATGAGCAGGCAAAATTTGCGAATGAATTTGCGAATAAGTCGACAGGCGCAAACGCTCAAAAGCAGTCAATTAGTCCCCGCAAACGTTTGAATTAGAAAGACTTATTTGGTGCGGATGGGGAGACTTGAACTCCCACGCCCATTACAGGCGCTGGAACCTAAATCCAGTGCGTCTGCCAATTCCGCCACATCCGCGCGCAGCCGCCAGCTTCCTAAGCGTATCATTCCGGCTCACCTTCCTTCCGCGAGCTTTGATTTAATATCCGACAAGCTCACACGCCATGTTACGGAAGGCCTCGGCCTTGCGCCATCACAATTTATGAGCAAATGCCGGATGGTCATGTGCGCGGCCGTACTAGCGCTCATTGGAGTGGCGGTAAACGTGCGCGCTGAGGCGGGCTCTGCTGCCGGGCAAGCGCAGGAAAGACAGGCCCCACCTTCTAGAGGCGATCGGATCGGCACCTTTCTCGGCCTGGCCCCGCCACCTGATGCGGCTGCCGCGGAGCGGGGTGCGAAGCTCTATAGCTCGAATTGCGCATTTTGCCATGGCGCTAATGCTACCGGTGCGGAGGGTCCCGACCTTATCCGTTCCGCTCTGGTGCTGCATGATGAGAAGGGCGAGCTCATCGGCCAGGTCGTACGGAAAGGTCGGCCGGATAAAGGAATGCCTCCTTTCCCATCGCTCGCGGATGCCCAGATCGCAGATATCGCTGCATTTTTGCACATGCGCGTTTATTTAGCCGCGAACCGCGGCCTCTACAAAGTGCAGAACGTCGTTACGGGCGATGAAAAAGCTGGCGAAGCCTACTTCAATGGACCCGGCCGATGCAATACATGCCACTCAATTACCGGCGACTTGGCGCATATTGCCCGCAAATATGAGCCTTCCGATCTCCAAGCGGCCTTTCTGTATCCGGCCTCTGTTTCAAGTTTTGGAATGGGTGGAGCGCGCGAGGCCCCGCCAACACAGATAACTGTGACGCTTCCCTCTGGGCAGTCGTTCACGGGAACGGTAAAGCGGCTCGACGATTTTGTTGTTTCGCTCTACGATTCATCAGGCGAATACCACTCGTGGACGCGCAGCGGCGGCATGACGGTCGTGATACAGGATCCGCTCGCCGCTCACCGCGAATTGCTCGACCAATATAGCGATCAAGACATGCACAACATCCTTGCTTATCTGGTGACATTGAAATGAACGTCAGACGTCTGGCCGCGTTGGTTCCTCTCGTTTGCGCCATCAAGTTTTTGCCGGCACAGGAACTTGATTCAGCCAAACTCTTGAAGCCTCCCACCGATACCTGGCCGACTTACAACGGCGACTATTCAGGCCGGCGCTATAGCACGCTCTCGCAGATTAATTCATCAGCGATTGGTTCACTTGCCCTCGCCTGGATGTACCGCACCAACGTAGGCACGCAGAGAGGAGTGGGCGCACCGCAGATCAAGTCGACGCCACTCGAAGTGAATGGCGTTTTGTATTTTACGATTCCCGATCATGTGTGGGCCGTCGACGCGCGAACGGGCGACGAGCTTTGGCACTACACATGGGTCGATCAGGGCGGCCATTTGATTGGCAACCGCGGTGTCGGGATGTACGGCAACTGGCTCTATTTCATGGCTCCAGACGATTGGCTTATCTCGTTGAATGCTAGAACCGGGAAGGAACGTTGGCGTATACGGGTTGCGGACGCAAAACTGCAGTATTTCACCACCATGGCGCCCATGGTGATCGGGAATCATGTCATCGTCGGTGTAGGCGGCGATGCAATGGATGTGCCGGGGTTTCTCGAATCCCGCGACCCCGAGACCGGGGCTCTTCAGTGGCGCTGGAATACGGAGCCACGGCCCGGCGAGCCCGGAGCCGAAACGTGGCCGGGCAAAGCAGCCATGGAGCACGGCGGAGGCATGACTTGGCTTCCAGGGACCTATGATCCTGAACTCAATCTGCTTTATTGGGGCACAGGCAATCCCAATCCCGTTTATGCCGGCCAGAGCCGCAAGGGTGGCAACTTGTGGACGTGCTCGATCGTCGCACTGAATCCCGATACCGGCAAGCTTGTTTGGTATTTTCAAGCTTCTCCTCATGACACCCACGATTGGGACGATGTCGAGACGCCCGTGCTCTTCGATGCGGAGTTTCAAGGGCAAAAACGTAAGCTGCTCGCCCAAGCTGCGCGCAATGGCTATTTCTTCGTGCTCGACCGCACCGATGGACACAACTTGATCTCCTCCCCTTTCGTAGGAGTGAACTGGTCGAAGGGGGTCGATGTCAAAGGCCAACCTATTCCCAACGTGAATAAAGAACCGAAGACCGACGGCGCGCTGCTGAACATTTTCGCGGGCGGAGGAACGAATTGGATGCCGCCCAGCTTCGATCCGGAAACAGGGCTGTTTTACGTGAATGCGATTCGCGGCTATAGTCTTGCCTATCTCACTGATACCGACCCCAATCCGGAAGGATACGGTGGATCGGGCCGTAGCCTATGGTCGCAGCACGTCCTCGAAGCCATCGACTACAAGACGGGCAAACTGAGCTGGTGTCACGCCTATGACAATAAGGGCGGATTCGGGCTGGGAGGACCCGGAATACTAACAACGGCCGGCAAGCTGCTTTTTACCGGCGACCCCTCCGGAAACCTGATTGCCTTCGATCCGGCATCAGGCCGCATCTTGTGGCATTTCCGAATGACCGCTTCGCTCAGCAACGGGCCCATGACTTATGAGCTCGATGGCAAGCAGTATCTAATCGCCGGCGCGGGAGACACACTCTACGCGTTTGCGCTCCTTCGATAGTAGGGCGAAAGCAAACGGGCTAAATTCGAAGTTCGCGTTTCGCTTCGGCAAATTTTTCGACCGCGAACCCCAAATCATCTACGCTATGGGCGGCCGAAACCTGCACGCGAATGCGAGCCTTGCCTTGCGGAACCACAGGGTAAGAGAACCCGATGACGTATACGCCCTTTGTAAGAAGCAGATCGGCCATACGGCTCGCGAGCGCCGCGTCGCCAATCATCACAGGAACGATTGGGTGCTCGCCTGGAAGTATGTTGAATCCCAGCGTCTCCATCTTCTCGCGAAAAAATTTCGTGTTGTGGCGAAGCCGGTCGCGAAGGCCGCCCGATTCGGTCAATAGATCAAGCACTTTCATAGAAGCCGCGACGATGGGCGGAGCCACCGAATTTGAAAACAGATAGGGTCTCGACCGTTGACGCAGCAGTTCAACAATTTGTTTTCGGCCACTGGTGTATCCGCCGCTAGCTCCGCCCAGCGCTTTGCCCAGCGTTCCGGTGATGATGTCGATACGGCCCTCCACGCCGCAATGTTCCGGCGTCCCACGACCTGATCTGCCCATGAAGCCCACCGCGTGCGAATCGTCAACCATTGTCAGCGCACCGAATCTACCGGCGAGATCGCAAATGTCACGAAGCTTCGCGACGTAGCCATCCATGGAAAACACGCCGTCAGTCGCAATCAGAATATGACGCGCTCCCGCCTCTCTCGCGTCCTTGAGCTTTTGCTCCAAATCAGCCATGTCGGAGTTTCGGTACCGAAATCGCTTTGCTTTCGACAGGCGAATTCCGTCGATGATGCTTGCATGGTTTAATTCGTCCGAAACTATCGCGTCTTCGGTGTCCAGCAGCGTTTCAAATAACCCGCCGTTTGCGTCGAAGCACGAACTATAAAGGATCGTATCGTCCATTCCCAAAAACTGGCTGATGCGCGATTCCAAATCTTTGTGAATGGCCTGTGTGCCGCAAATAAACCTTACCGACGCCAAGCCATAGCCCCATTTATCGAGCGCCGCGTGAGCCGCTTCAATAACAGCGGGATGGCTCGCCAGGCCGAGATAATTGTTGGCGCACATATTCAGAACTTCGCCGCGTGATACCCCAATATGCGCGCTCTGCGGCGATTCAATTACGCGTTCCTGTTTGTACAGTCCCGCTTGCCGGATTTCCTCGAGCTTTGAAGTCAGATATTGCGCGACGGCGCCATACATACTCCTACTGCCTCCAATCCAAAATCACTTTTCCGCAATCGCCCGACTTCATCACTGCGAATCCCTCTTTGTAGTCGCGCCAGGAAAGCCGGTGCGTGATGATTGGCGAAATGTCCAGTCCCGATTCAATCATCACCGTCATCTTGTACCACGTTTCATACATTTCCCTGCCGTAGATTCCTTTGATTGTCAACATGTTGAAAATCACCTGCCGCCAATCGATGGCCATGTCGCCATTCGGTATGCCGAGCATCGCAATTTTTGCGCCGTGACTCATGTTCGCAAGCATCTCGCGAAACGCGCTCGAGTTCCCCGACATTTCAAGCCCAACGTCGAAACCTTCATGCATGCCAAGCTCTCGTTGTATTTGAGCGACCGGGGTTTTCTGCGGATTGATCGCCTTGGTTGCGCCGAGCCTCTGCGCCAATCCCAAGCGAGCCGCGTTCAGGTCGGTGACGACTGTAAATCGCGCTCCGGCGTGCTTCACTACAGCAGCGGCCATAAGACCGATTGGTCCGCCGCCGGTTATCAGAACGTCCTCGCCCAAAACTGGAAATGACAACGCCGTGTGCACTGCATTGCCGAAAGGATCGAAGATCGCTGCAATCTCGAGTGGAATTTCCGGATGATGACGCCAGATGTTGCTCATGGGAAGCGCAATGTATTCTGCAAACGCTCCCGGCCGGTTTACCCCAACTCCCTCGGTGCGCGCACAAAGATGACGGCGTCCCGCAAGACAGTTCCGGCAGCGGCCGCATACCACATGGCCTTCACCGCTCACTATCATGCCGGGGTGAAAATCGTTTACGTTCGATCCCACTTCGACAGTCTCGCCGACAAATTCGTGCCCGATCACCAGGGGAACCGGAATCGCGCTCTGAGCCCACTCGTCCCACTCGTGAATGTGCAGATCGGTCCCACAAATGCCCGTCAGCAAAACGCGTATCAGAACATCGTTGATTCCGATTCCTGGCTCGGGCACGTCTTCGAGCCATAACCCGGGCTCGCTTCGGCTTTTGACAAGAGCTTTCATGTGATTTGGCTGTCGACGACATGCACCGCTCCGGCGCATCATAGCCATGCAAGCGGCGCCCCGCGCAAATGCCGTCTATTGCATGTAGTTCTGTATGTATGCGTCGCCTGGCATGCCGAGACGCACGGCGTTTTGCCGGAACTTGCTCGCCTCCTCGCGAGAGGACATTGTTCCGCCTACAGTCACGAGGAAGTGCGGTTTGCCATTGGGTGAGAACGCAGAAGCATGTAACTCGGGGTGTTTTTCATTGATTTCGTCGGCTTTCTGCTTGGCTGCGCTCTCCTGACTGTAGGTATAAATCACTACCCGCCAGACAGAGCCCTTCCGGCCACCATTCTTTTCCGCTCCGGGCCGCGCTGATTGCTGAGGACCAGCCACTTCATGGCCGGCTAGCGGCGCGGATGTGGCCGCTGGCGGCGTAGCAGCCGGTTCGCCGGTCGGCTGAATTGTCTTCTGCTGCGCTGCCGGCAACGTCTTCTGCGGCGCTGCTGGTGCTTTCGGTCCTGAAGATGATGTGCGAAACAGCCAGATGATAGCGGCAATCAGCACAACTGAACCCAAAGCATATGCCCAAAACGGAAAACCGGCGCGCTCAGGTCTCCGGTAAAGCATTTTCGGCGGCTCCGGACGAACGACATGAGGCAAAGCAGCCAGGTCCGGCATCGTCGTTGTCGGCTTATCCCGCGGTGCTGCAATTTTCTCCTGGCCTATTTGCGCCAAGCCGGGACGCAGATTCGGGTCTCGGATCAAGCAGCGTTCCACTACGCTTCGGAACTCGAAAGGTACTGCTTGCCGGTTCCAATTGCCCGATGACACGCTCTGCAGCGTAAGTGCCTCGACAAGAGTGGCTCCCAGACACCACACATCGGCGGCCGGCGACACGTTGGCTCCATTCGCTTCGGGAGCAAGGTACTTCGCGCTGCTACCTAACGAACTGCGCGTCGAGTCGATCTTCCGTAGGCTTTCCGTCGAGAGCTTTATCCAATCCCCCACCGCAAAAATTTGCTCGGGTGAAAGGCACGAATGAACGAAACCATGGCGGTGCAGATATTCGAGCGCATTCCGGGTACTAGTCAAAACTTGTCCGGCTTCGTCCGGTTCGAGCGCCCGTTCGCGTAACGCGCTCGCTAGACTCTCGTCAGCCGGTTCCACAGCAACGTAGATCAGCTTGCGATCGCCCAGCGTCGCCCGGCCCGCTGCCAGGATTTTGATCAAATTCGGATGGTTCAGCTGTCTAGCCTCTTCCCAGGTTTCGGCCTGGCTCTCCGCCACTGGGTCCTGTTCCACCCTATAGAACTTCACCACTGCAGTCGAACCAGGAACTTCGGCGAGTTCGGCTCTGAAAACAGCGCTGGAACCATCCGCCCCTAAAAAGTCCTGAAGGCGCAGTGCATCGCCGATTGAAGTGTTTTGAAGAGCGCTCCAATCAGGCTCGCCGGATTTGAAATCGATTGGAAGTAGCATTACAGCAACAAATGATTAATGTAGCGCGGAAGCCAGGCCACATGCCACGCACGGGCGCATCACTGCGCGGGAATCGAAATCCTGATGCTCCGGTATTTCATCCCACCGGTATGATCGCCCTGAATGTAGAGCGAATTGGGCTGCGCTTCATCACTGTCCAAAGCCCCGCCCGTGATGCCCGGTATCTCCTTGTCGGCGATTGTGAGCACACCATCCCGTATCACCGTCACATACCGCCCAACTAAGGTGATATCGAAACTTTCCCACTGCCCCGGCTTATCGGGAAGTTCCGTCTTGGGTGCGAGGAAGCCGTAAATTGCTCCCATGCCGTGAAACCGGTCGTTCGCGGCCTCGTAGGCGACTTGCACTTCATACCGGCCTCTCAAATAGATCCCGCTGTTTCCATCTTTCGGACAGTTGTACTCGATATGAAGTTTGAAGTCCTGAAACTTGCGGACGGTGCGAAGGTTCGCCCCTGGAGATACATTCACGAGGTCGCCGTCTTCGGCTTTCCAATGATTGCTGGCCGGATCATCCGGCTCCCAGCCACTCAAATCCTTGCCGTTAAATAGATCCTCCGGCTTGGTCCACGCTGCTGGTGGCTGTCTTTTCAATGCGGGAGCCGGAACACCGATGATTTCTCCCTGCGTTCCATCTTCGCGTGTTTCGGTGCCGGTAAGCTTCCTGCCGCTCGCCGTAAATTCCCACGAGACTTTCGTTGGCTTGCCGAACCACTCCGACGAAGTGAACGTCATGTGCGCGCCGTCTACCCTCAAGTCCTGAACGGGATGAACGCTTGACACCCGGCCTTGCACGCGAACGAAGGGCTGCCCGTTTCGCTCCGAGAACTCGATCCACGACGGATATGTTTCCTTGGCCGTCTTGACCGTAAGATCCCAGCGGCCCTCGAGCGGCGAGCTGATGTTCGCGCCGGCGGGAAACCCTGAAAGCGCCCCCAAAAAAATCGTCAACACAGACCAGAACGGTTTCATTTCACGCGTTAGTGTATCGAATACGGCTGCACAAAATCGAAAATGGGTCATCGTTGTTTGCCACCTGTATAAACTAGGCAAGCATGAGACTAATCTCCAGACGCGACGCCCTGAAATTTGCCGCCTCTCTTTCGGTTGTTACTGAAAGCTTGGCCCGTCAATTCAGCCCCAGCCGCACCATGTACCTCTCGCTGAATGAAACGCTAGTGTCTGGCCGGGTGAAATGGCCCGACTTCGCGAAGCTCGCCGCTCGCGTCGGTTTTCCCGGAGTCGACGTGATGGTCGACCCGGCTATGGGGGAAGGTGTCGCCGCCACACGGTCGCTGTTTGCGGAGTTGAAAATCAGGCCGGCCGTCATCAATTTTCCCGCTGAATTCCGGAAAGACGACGCCGCGTTTCAGTCTTCCTTGCCAAAGCTCGAAACGACAGCGCCATTCGCGAAGGCGATCGGCTGTCCGCGCATGATCACCTATATCATGCCCTCGAGCAACACGCCAAAAGCAGAGCTGCGAAAGATCTACAAACAAAGGTTCACCGAAAGCGCGCGCATTCTCGCAAAATCCGACGTCCGGCTCGGTCTCGAGTTCCTCGGCCCCCTTCACCTCCGCAAAATGTTCCAATACGAGTTCATCTGGCGCATGCCCGAGATGCTCGAGTTCGCCGAAGAGTGCGGCCCCAACGTCGGCCTGCTGCTCGATGTCTGGCATTGGCATCACGCCGGAGCAACAACTGAAGACATTATCGCCGCCGGACGCGAGCGCATCGTCCACGTGCATTTCAACGACGCTCCGAATTTGCCGCCCGATCAGATCCGCGACAATCAACGGCTGATGCCCGGTGAAGGCGTTATCGATCTCGTCGGCTTTCTGCATGCCCTGCAAAAGATCGGATACACAGATGCTCTGAGCGTCGAAGTGTTTGGCCGAGGACTAAAGGAAATGACCCCGGAACAAGGCGCCCGGCTCGGTCTCGAAAAGGCGGAAGCCGTCTTTCGCAAAGCCGGCATTCCAGTGTGAACTGTCGTCTATTGTGTGTCGGCGCTGCGTAGTGAGTCATCACCCATCAGCTTATTTGAAGAGCATACGGATATCGGGATTGTTCTCCATCAATAGAATGACCTGCCCCGTCGCGTTCCTACTACAACGGCACCGCATTCCGCGAAATATATTCGTCAAGCGAGCGGTCCGGACCGATATAGTGGAACTCTTCCG
Organism: Bryobacteraceae bacterium; assembly: GCA_049585195.1. GTDB lineage: Bacteria > Acidobacteriota > Terriglobia > Bryobacterales > Bryobacteraceae > KBS-96. Next base: position 14,196 of record JBAUZG010000088.1, read on the forward strand.
CGTATCCAAGGCCGTGCTTCGAGCCGATCTGGCGATCGCGAGCTAGGAAAGCAACACTGATAAATTCATCGGCGGCTTTCGTTTCATCGCCGGTCAGCGCCGGAATACGCAGCGTTCGTTCCGCAAGAGAATCGTTCAGGTCTTTCACCATGTGTTGGATCATGGTTCGGCATGCGCCGATAGCCGCTCGCTTTTGATCAATGACTCCCGAGATATCGACCACCCGGTTGACAAGCTGCGGCCCTCGTGCGAAATAATACTTTTCCGCGACGCTATGCGGTTTCAATCCGGCGGCAAAATGCTCCGGGAGGTCGAGACCACCTCCCGCCATCCAACATGCCGCTTCCACTGCCTGCGCGGTGACGTAGTGATCCGGGTTCTCTTCGTAGTGGCCCCACGGATCATAGCTCAGCACCGTGTCCACACGAAGCAGCCGGAAGAGAAAGATCAGACGAGCGCGAATTTCAGTCCGCCCCACGTCATCCATCCGATGATTGCGGTAGCCGAGGTCGAAAACCTCCTTGAGCCCGATGGTCTTCGCGAACAAAGCCGTATCCTGCTCATTAGCCAACACTGTCGCGCCAAGCGTACGCTTGTACGAATCTTTTTCGTCATTACTGGTTCGGATGAAATAACCGGTATAACCTTCCCTGAGCAGCTTTGCAACCGTGCCTCCAGCAAAGATGGGACCATCGTCGAGATGCGGCGTGATCAGCGCAAATACCTTGCTCTGATGTGGTTTGCCTGTAGCGCTGCGCTCGACGACAACATCGGTCGGCGAGCCGCCCGCGACGGTTTGCGAACTGCCTTGCGGAGCGGAGCCAACACCCGCAGCAAACAAGCTGAGAAAGTCGCGTCGTTCCACTTGAGTTCAGGCAGTGGCGGCCTTCGAAAGCACTTCGCGAAGCCGCCGCGCCACAATCATATCTTCGCCGGGCTGAAGCATCCACACGCCAACAACAATGGTATTTTCATCAGTCCCGAGTCCTCGGTCATCCCGTTTGCCGGTTTCGGGGTTCAGCTCGATACTCGGCGTCCCGCGGCGCAGCTCCTCCGCCACCTCGAGCGGAGCGATCCGCACTTTCTGCTGATCATAGCTCAGTAACAGGTGTGGAACTTGATTTGCCACCGGCATTTTCGCCGTCCTTGCCTGCAGCGTTGGAATACCTTTGAGATGTGAGGCGATGCGGTCAGCGCGAGACTGAAACTCCGATTGAAGACCCTCATCGGTTTGACTCAGAAACCAATCGACCGCCGCTATCATGCCCACAATCTGCTCTTTTGCGACTTTCATCCCACGCCCCACTGTTTCTGAAATCGGATTGTCGTTTTTGTAAGCGGCATCTATCAAATCTTTGCGGCCTAGCAACAACCCGGCGTTCTGCGGGCCACGCATGCCTTTACCGCCGGAAAACGTCACCAGGTCAAAACCCATTTTGGTGTAGTTCCACAGATTCGAAATGGGCGGGACATCCGCAGCCGCATCATTGAAACAGGGAACATTGTGCTCGTGCGCAACGCGAATCCAGTCCTCACGGCTGATCTGACCCCCTTCCGCCGCGTTGAAGAAGTGGCACATCACCGTTTTGTCGGTGAAAGCTTCTCTGTATTGATCGAGCGTTTCGACTTCGATGAAGCGGATGCCGCAATTAAGCAGCGCATGGTCGTAGTCGTAGCGATGGGCCTTTTGGACGATTACCTCGTTCTTGAGGCCGCTCATATCGGTGGGAATGCGGCGGGCTGCCGAGAGATCGTTCACCGCAATACAGGCGGCCGTTCCGAGAGTAAGCGCCGACGCAGCACCAGCCGAAACCAAAGCCCCTCCGCACTGCAGGCGTTTGGCGATGTATTCACCCGAAGCTCTCTGCAGATCCGCCAGCCGAACCGGATGTTTCGCCGCTTCCGCCACCGCCGCTTGAACTGAAGGCGGCATGATGGAGGCAGTCAGAAACGTGTAAGTGCCGGCCGCGTTAATAATCTTGGCAACCCCGAGCTTGTCGTAATAATCCTCGCCCTTCTCAGCTGCGCGAAGCGAGAGCGAGCTGGCGGCGCCGGCTGCGAACAGATTACGCGTCCATCCGAAAAAACCACGCCGGGTTTGAGAACTGCTCATATGTGTAGCGTACCCCTATTCCGTATGATAGAGGCATATGTCGGAATTAGTGTTCGAAGTTGTTCGAGAGGCCGATGGCGGTTACTGCGCCGAATGCCTTACCGAGAACATATTTACGCAAGCTGATTCATGGGACGACCTGCGGAAGAACGCTGTAGACGCCACCACCGCATTCTTTTTTGATCGACCGCTTCCTGCGCGGATTCGGCTACACCTGGTTCGCGACGAGATCTTGTCTGTTGCATGAAGGTTCCGCGCGACGTTTCAGGATCTCATTTTGCAGATATGCTCTGCAAACGATGGCAGTACACAAAGATGCATCAATCCGGTAGCCACATCATCCTCGAAACCTCAGAACCATCGCACCAGCGAATCGAAGACCAAGATTCAACGTCAGGTTGGGAAGAACTTTCCAATCATCCTGCGCGTAATAAGCCGAACGCCACTGTCGCGCTTTCGTAATCGGCACACCTTCGGGCGTCAAAACCGTGCGAGGGTATCCCAGCATGTACGCGGCTGCAGGATCGCCTGCGATGTCACTAGTGAAACTCAGGCTGCCAAACGGCCAGTTGTTAGTCGTGGCGTCATCAAGCAAACGACGAACATCCGTACCCAACTTCAAACTATGGCTACCTTCAACCCAGGTCAAATTGTCGACAAACTGATACGTTCGGCTGTTGTCTAGATTCGAAGCGGCGAGGTCATCTCCCATTCCCAGGTATCCCGAAATATCGAGCAGCGGAAATCCCTGTTCGTCTGGGGCGTAAAGGGCGGCCGTTCGGACCACCGACATTCATGCCATTTATGCCGAGAGATTGAATCGTGAAGCTCGTGTTAGTGCGCGTGCTCAGTTGAGAAACATTCTCGAGATCGAAGCCGCCGCGGAACTCATTCAGCAGCGAAGGCGTAAACGTGTGAATATACTGCGCTTGAAGATTGCTCATCGGGTATTCTCCGGTGAACGTGAAGTTTGGATTCAGGTCGGTATCGGGAAAAGACCTATGGGCGGCGATGTAATGGACAAAACCTGATCGTTTTGGCTGAAATAGTGGTCCATGCGAACAATGCCCTGATTCACAGTCAGATTGCCTTCTGATGCGCCCGAGTAATTCACCGCGCCGCTAATGTTCGGCAGCGGCATGTATTTGTTGACGATGTTCTGTGCCACGGGATCGATCCGGCTCTGCGGAATAACGTTGTTCGGAAATGGATTTCCAATTAGTGGGTCGACAATTGGTGTGGAACTCGCTGAGAAATCCCCGGCACGCTGAGCCGGCGTGAGTACGATGGCTGTTCCCGGTGACTGACTGATAGAGCGCAGCCCCTCATAGCTGAGAAAGAAAAAGGTCTTATCTTTGATGATCGGTCCGCCAAATGTGGCTCCGTACTGATTGTGCTTCAATATGTTCTGCGGTAGAGGCGAGGGAGTGAAATAATTTCTCGCGTCCATCACGTCGTTGCGGATAAATTCGAACAGATCGCCGTGGTACTGATTTGTGCCGCTCTTGATCTGAATATTCACGTTGGTTCCGGCATTACCTCCGTATTCGGCGGTGTAGTTCCCGGTCTGCACTTTGAATTCTTGAATCGCATCGACCGATGGATAGAGATTCACGTAGTTGTGGCGGTTGTTTACCATCGTGATTCCATCCACGTTGACCTGCCCCCAGATGGAGCGGCCGCCGTTCGCCGAGATCGAAGAACCATCAGTGCTTGAAGAATGATTGTCGGGATTGTAGACCTGCACGCCTGGCGTTAGTTTTGCCAGGTCGTCGAATTTGCGGCCATTCAAAGGCAGATTTTCGATCCGTTCCGTGCCGACGACGCCGCCCAAAGTCGCGTTTTCGGTTTGCAATAGCGGAGCCGCCGATTGCACTTCGAGCGTCTGTTGGACCGACCCCACCTGCAGCACAAAATCGAGCTTGGCGGACTGCCCGATTTGAATCTCGATGCCCGTGCGCCGCTCCGCGCGAAACCCTTCAGCCTTGACCTCGATCGTATACTCGCCTGGCACCAGGTAGCGAAGCTCGTAGCTTCCTTCGGGTGATGTTTTCACGGTGCGGCTGAGGCCTGTCGAAGGCTCTGTGACGGTAACCGTCGCATTCGGAATAACAGCCTGACCCGAATCGGTGACAATGCCGAGAATGGCCGTATCGACCGTTTGTGCTTTACTACACAAAGCAAATACGAAACAACACGCGATCGCGCGGATCCACTTACTCATAAATCCCCCCCCTTTAAGTAAGCCGGAAGACATGCGGCATTGCGAGCGCGGATCGCGAGGCGAGGCAGGTCCGTGCTGGACGCGACTTAGAGAAAATCAAATATACGCGATAACGTCCATTTCGACAAGCGATTTGCCAGGAACGCCCGCCACCGCTACGGTGGTACGCACGCCCGGCTCGGCTCCGAAGCGTCCGCGAAACACTTCGTTCATGCCGTCATAGTCCTTTAAATCCGCCAGAAACACCACAACCTTCAGGACCTTGTCCATCGATGAGCCGGCTGCCTCCAACTGCTTCTGAATCTCGTTCAACACATGGTCGGTATGCGCCTTAATATCACCGGGAAAGTGAGCGCCGATTCCGGCAATGAACAAAAGATTCCCATATGAGACGGCTTCGTTGAAGAGCGGAGTTCCTTTAGGCTTCTTACCGCCCGCGTAGTGAACTACCTTCTTCAATTCACCGGTGGTCTGCGCGCTCGCCTTAGTAGATGCTGCAACACCGGCTCCGGCCGCCGCGGCGGCCCCTTTCCCCAGAAAGCCTCTTCTATTTGTCTTGTTCACCACAGTCTCCTCACAGATATTCCTCAAAACAGCAGTTTCAGCGCAAACTGAATCTCGCGGTTGTCATGCGACGTGCTCGAAATCGTTCCAAAATTGGCCGTCCCAAACGTAGTGTTCGGGTTGCTGAAATTCGGCGTATTGAAGAAATTGAAAAACTCGGACCGGAACTGGATCTGGGCGCGCTCGCGAATCGAAAAATTCTTAAACATCGAAAAATCGACGTTCGATAAGCCCGGCCCGAACAGCACGTTTCGTCCGAAATTGCCGTATGTATACTGAACCGGTAAAACAAACGCCGCTGAGTCAATACATCCAGTCAGGTGTCCGTCGCCGCAGTCAGCCATCGGGGACGCAATTACATTAGGCCGCTGATTGCTCGCGCCGGTGTTGGCCTGATCGGGTGAAATGATGACATTGAACGGGAAACCCGTCTGCACCGTCACAATCCCGTTGGCTTGCCAACCGCCAAGTGTTTGCCTGACAAACCCGTTGCCTGCTTGGGCGAAAAACGGAAGCTCATAATTGAACTGTGCAACAAAACGGTGCTTCACATCCCAATTCGAATTACCATAGTCTGCCGCCCAGTCGTACGGGTTCATGGGAGCGCCCCCGCCATTCGAATCGGTCGTCACATCGAGCGTATGCGACCAGGTATACGAAGCGAGCATCGAGAAGCCATGGTTGAGCCGCTGCCGCAGCACTACGCTCAAACCGTTATAATCACCAATTTCATCGTTCTGGATGATGCGAATGGAAGCGAAATCGCGATTCGGACGCCGTGACGCGACCGAGCCAGGTCCTGGAAGCGGTGTGTTGTCGTAATAGCTTCGGTCGAGATGCTCAGAGCGCGAGCCCAGATACTGAATGTCGAGCGCCGCGTTTTTCCAAACCGCCTGTTCCAGGTCGAAGCTCCATTGGTTCATGTACGCGGTCGGTAGATAGTAATTGGGCGAAATGATATTTGCTAAAGCTGTCGCCGCTTGCGAACCCGCCGGAGTGGGAGCGGCCAGAGACAAAGTGGGATTGCCTTTACTCGCGTTATAAGTTGTAACCTTGCTAAACGGCGGGTTTGCACTCAGAAACGTAAATGTATTTGTTTGATTCGGATTGTAGTAAATGCCATAGCCCCCGCGCAGCACAGTCTTGTCCGTCACGCGGTACGCAAAGCCGATCCTCGGCGCAAAATCCTTGTGATTGGGTCCGATCAGCTCAAAGCCCGGTCGGGGAGCATTCGACGGAATCAACGCCGTTTGCGACAGATTCAAGACCGTCGCATAGCCATTCGCCGTGTACGGAACGGTCGGCAGTTCGTATCTCAATCCGAGATTTAACGTCAATTTTTTTGTCGCCTGCCAGTTGTCCACAACAAAAAAGCCGTCGCGCCATTCGACGACCTTGTTATTGATCTGCGCGCCAGGTGTAGTATCGTTGATCGGCAAGCCGAGCATTAGATCCGCGGCAGAGTAGCCCGTAAATTCATTGTTCGAGAATGTGAACAAACCACCCGGATCGTTCACGGCTTCGCGTGAAGTAATCAGCTTGCGTAACTCTGCGCCCGCAATGATCGTATGCGTCCCTCGCGTGTAAGTGAATGAATCGGTGCCCTGCCAGGTTGTGTCTTGCTGGAACCAATTCGTCGCCGCATTTCCAAGCGTCATATACCCGCCAATACTAAACACGGGAATGCCGGGGTTACTGAAAGCAACATCGCCAGTGAATCCCGGAATGCCAAGCGCACTTCCGGCGTTCGTTTGGTTATTCACATACCAGTAATTGAGCGCATCGGTCACAAGGTGCTGACGCCCAACTCGAAAATCGTTCACCATGGTCGGACTCAGCGTCTGCGTGTACCCGACCACCCAATTCCGCGTTTGCACTGGGACCGTGGTGGAATTGTATGGGCTGGTTGCGCCCGTCAGAATGTTCTCGTTCTGCCATGCGTATCGGAAAAACAACCGGATCTTCTCGCCGATGTTTTGATCCAGTCTGTCAATCGTCTGATTGAAACTATCGTTGTTCGGATACGAGGCATCCAGGTTATTAGAGATTCCGGGGAGGTTCGGTAGAGGCATGTATTTCAAAACGTTGAGCGCTTGCGAAGAAAGCCGCGCCGTGGGAATAACGTTGCCGGGAAACGGCGTATTCGTCGTAGGATCGTCGATGACGGTCTTTGGAAGCAGCTCCGAAAAATTCCCTTCGCGCATCAGCGGAGTCAACACTGTATCGAGAGAAGTCTCCGACTTAACAAGCCGCAACCCTTCATAATCGGCCATAAAGAACGTCTTGTTGCGGCCATCGTAGAGCTTCGGAATGTAAACCGGGCCGCCAACTTCAAATCCGAACTGATTCTGGCGTAGCGGGACCTTGGGTTGCGCCGGGTTCTCAAAGAAATTGCGCGCGTCGAGCACATCGTTGCGAAAGAACTCGAACACGGCCCCATGCAGGTCGTTCGTTCCGCTCTTGCTGATCAGGTTCAAGTGAGCGCCCATGTAAGCTCCGTATTGAGCTGAGTACGTTCCCGTTTGAACTTCAAATTCCTGAATTGCATCGACTGAAGGATGATACGGGGTCGTCGTGATCAGGTTGTTCATGATCGAGATGCCATCGAGCGAAACGCTGTTCTGAATCTCGCGCGTTCCAGCGCCTATAAAATCTTCGCCGGGCGGAACTCCGTTTGATGCTTTCTGGCCGGGCAATACGCCTGGAGTCGTAACCGCCAATTGCAAGGGATCGCGGCCATTCAGCGGAAGGCTCGCCACAGAACGCTGCGCGATAGTTTCCTTCAAACTCGCCTCATCGGTCGCGAGCGGCGGCGTAGAAGCGGTCACTTCGATATTTTGGTTGACCTGCCCGACATTAAGCGTGAAATCATTACGAATGGTTTGATTCACATCCACCGTGACGCCAGTCTTAGTCACAGACGTAAAGCCTGCCTGTTCAACTGTGATTCGGTAACTGCCCACTCGAATGAACTCGATTCGATAGTAGCCGTCGCCATTTGTTTGCGTTTTATAGGTGTCTTGAGTCGCCGTGTTAATGGCCGATACCGATGCTCCGGTGATCGCAGCACCGGCAGAGTCGGTCACAGTTCCTACTAGCGCGGTCGTATTTGCCAACTGCGCTTCCGTTTGCGAACACAACCCGAGCATGAGAAAAATAACCGCGATTTTTCCGCGCATGAAGCCCCCTGTTTGCGATGAAAACCAGTGGAGCACTTAAGCGATAACTTGTCAACAGGAATTGGGTCGATTCCCTCGGAAACACACGCTTGTATCGAAATGGGGGCGTGGCGCCGGTTAGAGCCGCCCGAATTTCGCCACTGCTTCCCGAATCGATTTGTACTTCTCGATAAACGGAAACATGCTGTGCTCGGATTGGTCCAAATCCTCAGCCTTTTTCAAGACCTCGGCCGCATGTTCCCGCGGAACCACTGCCACGCCGTCCATATCGGCGACAACAATATCGTTGGGCTTTACGGTGACGCCCGCACACGTCACGGTAATATTTTTGCCGCCAAACCGGTAATGATTGATTGTCGTCGAAGGGACAATGCCGCGGCTGAAGACCGGAAATTGCAGCTTCGTAATCTGCGGTGTGTCTCTCAAGCCCCCATCGACGATGGCCCCTGCAAGCCCGCGATACTTCATTGCAGTGCTCATCAGTCCGCCAATGCCCGCATAATCCAGTCCATCTTCGAGTACCATCACGTACACAGCTCCCGCAGGCGCTTCGTCGATGGCATCCAGCATCCCTTGCAATGCTTTCGCTCCGTCGTGGTTCTCATCTTTCTTCAGCAGGACGGTCGTCGCAGGTCCAGCAAACTTAGCCGGCATCAAAGGCCGCATGTCATGAGGCATGTAGGCGCGCTTTCCATAAAGTTGTTCCATCGCGTCCGCCACCGAAGCCACCTCGACGTAGCGGAAGCCATCCACCACGTCCGTGTCATTCGCCGAGGAACGCGCGCGAACCGGGATCAGCAAAGCCGTCGCGAAGATCGAAACACACAGGCAGACTGCGACGTTGAGTTTCATAGAACGGATCATAATCCCTTCGCCGTATACGAACCGCTATTGGCCGCTCACCAGTCCTGCCCCAAACGTAGCCAAGGCAATGTCTTCTTCCTGCGGCAGGCCGCTCACCGCTACCGCCCCCACCACTTCACCATCACGCCACACTGGAACACCGCCTCCCCAACCGACAAACTTTGGGTCGCCGAAGTATGCAATGTCGAATCCCTTCTCCGGGTGGCGAGCTCTTTCTCCAATCTCCTTGGTCGGTTTGCGTTCCCTAGCTGCCGTCCATGCCTTGTTCATGGCGATACGGATCGAAGAAATCGGAGCCCCGTCCATGCGCGCAAACAGGATCGGCTCTCCATGCGAATCGGCCACGACAATCACCGCGGCTTTCGAATGCTCAGCTACCCTGGCCGAAATCGCCTCCACAATTTTTCGCGCTTCCGCGAAATCGATCACCTGAACCGTTCTCATGTATAGCGACCATTGAAACACTGTGTAAGAAGCGAGCGTGTCGAGCCCGTTCTTTCCGTGTATCCTAGGCATTGCGCCATCTAATCCCGTCGAAACGCTTCCCTCTTTTGCTCGCCGGCTTCGTTATAGTTTCAGCCGCCTTCTTCTCCTGGGCTCAAACCGAACCCGCCTGCACGGCTTCTGCCCCGTTCGCCACGTTTGCCGTTAAGCATGTCAGCGGCGAACCGGACGTAACGCTCGACACCGGCGCAAGTACTTGGAAGAAGGCAGCCGCCGAAACCATGTCGAAAGACTGCAGCCGCCAAATCGATTATGGCGATCTGAAAACCGAAATACGATCGTTCTGGACCAGTACACATCTCTATTTCCTGTTTCGCTGTCCGTATCGAGTATTGAATCTCTTTCTGCCTCCCGACAATAGCGCCCCGCGGAGAGGTTTGTGGGATCGCGATGTCGTCGAGATGTTCCTAGGCAGTGATTGGACGAACATCCGGCATTATCGCGAATTCGAAATCGCGCCAACCGGCGACTGGATCGACCTCGCGATCGATCTCGATCATGATAGCTACGACAGGAATTGGCGATCGGGCTGGCATACGCTCGCTCGTATCGATGACAAAGAAAAGGTCTGGTACGCGGCGGCCTGTATTCCCCTTTCCGCCATTACCCAGGATCCCGTAAAGCCCGGCACGCGGTGGCGCATGAACCTGTACCGCATCGACGGCTTGGGAGCCGATCCAGAACGCCGTTTTATGTGTTGGCAGCCGACCTGCGTCCAGAATCGCGACCCCAATCATGTTCCCGAACATTTCGGTACTCTGATCTTCGAGAGCGGCGAATGAAGTCGGGCATCTTCCTTTGGTTCCTATGCTTCTGCACCGTCGTTCTCGCTGCGGATGCGCCACCGCCGGCAGCTCTCGTCGAAGCAGGCCGCCATCAATTCCAAACGCACTGCGCGGGCTGTCACGGAGGAGACGGACTCGGCGGCGAGCGCGCGCCCGCCATTGCGCATCCCGACAGCCCGAGGCTGAAATCCGTCGATGCGATCCGCAAGCTGCTGAAGCAAGGAATACCCGACGCCGGCATGCCCGGCTTTCAATTAACACCCGAAGAAGCGAATCAGTTGGTCGCTTTTATTCAGTCCCGTGTGACGCCCATCGGAAAGCTTCACCTCGCGGGCGACGCCGCCTCGGGCAAGCAGTTCTTCTTCGGACCAGGCCATTGCTCATCCTGCCACATGGCGCAAGGTGTAGGAGCGCTGGAGGGGCCTGATCTCGGCGAGATCGGCCGCAACAAAACCTTGGCAGACGTGGAAACGGCTCTTGCCAAGCCGGAGGCCCGCCCTACTTACCAGGTGGCTGAGATCAAACTAAAAGGTGGCAAAACAGTTAAAGGATTTTTGAAAAATCGCAGTAACTTCGACTTACAAGTTCAGGGCTTCGACGACGATTTGCATCTTCTGAAGACCCGCGATGTGCAAACCATCGCTGAAGATCTCAAGCCATTTATGCCCCCTCTGAGCGCCACAGCTTCGCAGAAACGCGATCTGCTTGCTTATCTTGCGACGCTCAACGGCCAGGTTTTCGAAGGAACGCCAACCGCTAAAGACTCCATTTCGCTCCACTCGCAGTTTGAACGGATTATGAGTCCGGTCAAGGGCGACTGGCCCACTTATCACGGAAATTTGAACGGCAATCGGTTCTCTCCGCTCGATCAGATCACGAAGCGCAACGTCGCTCACCTGGCGGTGAAGTGGTCGTTTCCTGTAAAGGACTCGCTGAACCTCGAAACGACGCCGATCGTTGCCGATGGCGTCATGTACATCACGACAGGCAATCAGTGCTACGCGCTCGATGCGTCTAGCGGCCGTGAGATTTGGCACTACAGCCGCCCCTTGACTAGCGGACAGATTGGCGATGCTGGTGGCGGCCTCAACCGGGGCGTGGCGATTCTCGGTGATCGAATCTTCATGGTGACCGACAATGCTCATCTCATCGCCCTCCATCGCCTCACCGGCGGCTTGCTGTGGGATACTCAAATGGCCGATTCCAAACAGCACTACGGAGCAACCTCCGCGCCTCTGGTTGTCAATGACCTCGTGATCTCGGGCCCGTCCGGTGGAGACGAAGGGGTGAGGGGCTTTATCGCAGCGTTCAGCGCTCAGACGGGCAAGGAAATCTGGCGGTTTTGGAACGCGCCGAAGCCAGGTGAACCAAACTCTGAAACTTGGCGCGGGCGCGCGATTGAACATCCCTGTGCCGCGAGCTGGTTCACTGGAACATATGATGCCGAAACCAGCCAGTTGTTCTGGACCACCGGCAATCCTTGCCCGGACTTTAACGGCGACGAACGGCAGGGCGATAATCTGTACTCCGACTCCGTTCTCGCTTTGGACCCGCGCACCGGAGGCCTCAAGTGGTATTTCCAATTCACCCCGCACGACACGCACGATTGGGATTCGGCCGAAACCCCCATGATTGTAGACGCGCCGTTTCAAGGCCGACCCAGAAAACTTCTCCTACAAGGTAACCGCAACGGTTTTTTCTATGTCCTCGACAGGACTGATGGAAAGTTTCTAGCAGCCTATCCGTTCGTGAACCTTCTGAACTGGACGGCTGGTATTGATCAACGGGGCCGCCCTATCGCGAAGCCGGATACCGAGCCCACGATCGCCGGCAATAAGATTTGTCCCGCGGTCGAAGGAGCTAGTAACTGGATGTCCTCGAGCTTTAGCCCGCAGACCGGTTTGTTCTACTTGATGGCCCTCGAAAAATGCAGCCTCTACACCAAATCATCGGCCTGGTGGCAAGCAGGCGAATCGTTCTACGGCGGTGACACGCGAGAGGTCCCGGGCCTCAGACCGCAAAAATTTCTTCGAGCAATCGATATCCAAACCGGAAAAATCGCCTGGCAGATTCCGCAGGACGGTTCGGCTGACACCTGGGGAGGCACGCTGGCGCTGGCCTCGGGGCTTGTGTTCTTCATGGATGACGGTGGTTCCCTCGACGCGGCCGACGCAAAATCAGGCGAGTTGCTATGGCATCTCGAATTGAATCAATCCTGGCATGCGTCTCCCATGACCTTCATGGCCGATGGAGCGCAGTACCTCGCGGTCGCGGCGGGCTCGTCTGTGGTGGTTTTCGGATTATCGTGAACCTGGCTGAACCACGGACGTCAGCAAACGGCCGCGAGACGAACTTCGGCTAGAATCAAGAATCATGGATCACAATTCTCACGCGGACCGGATGAGCCGTCGCGGTCTGTTTAAGACGGGAACTAAGATCGCCGCCGCGCTCGGCGTGATGGACGGCGCTTCACTCGTGGCGAAGCCAACACCCACCGCTTCGGCCGCAGCAAACATTTATGAGAAGATCGGCGTCCGCCCCATCATCAACTGTCGGGGAACTTACACGATTATCAGCGGCTCTCTGAGCTTGCCGGAAGTAAAACAAGCCATGGACGATGCTTCCAAGCACTATGTCCATATGGACGAGCTGATGGACGGAGTCGGTGCGCGCCTCGCCCAATTGACGGGCGCTCCCTGGGGGGTGGTGACAGCCGGATGCGCTGCTGCCATGACCGGCATGACCGCCGCCTGCATCGCCGGAACCGATCCCGAGAAGATGCAAAGAGTTCCCTATCTCGAGGGATTGAAGAGTGAAGTCATCATTCCGGATTATTCGCGCAATGTGTACGACCACGCTATTCGGATGTTGGGCGTGCGGGTTGTGCAAGTCAGCACAAAGGCGGAGTTCGAGGCTGCATTTAATGAACGGACCGCTATGGTCTACATCCTCGCGGGACCCGGCGATGACGGACCCATGGGCACTGAGGCGCTATCCGCGATCGCACGCCAGAAAAACGTTCCCCTGATGGTGGATGCAGCGGCCGAAATGCTCACTATCCCCAATCTCCACCTGGGGCGCGGCGCCAGCGTCGTCGGCTACAGTGGCGGTAAGTGCCTGCGCGGCCCACAATGCGCGGGCTTGCTGTTGGGCGACAAGAATCTGCTTCAGGCCGCTTGGGCCAATGCGGCTCCTCATCATGCCTTCGCTCGGTCGCTGAAGGTAGGTAAGGAAGAAATTATGGGCATGCTGGCGGCCGTCGAAGTGTGGAATAAGCGCGACCACAAAGCGGAGTGGGCCGAATGGCAATCCTGGCTCGACCATATTCAAGCTCAAGTTACGAAAATCGACGGCGTCACAACCAGCGTCATTCAGCCCGACAGCCTGTCGAATCACGCCCCCGTGCTGAAGATCCAGTGGGACGCCAACAAACTCGGCATCACTGGTCAGGAAGTTGATCACATTCTCTACAACACGGAACCACGCGTGGCGATGCTCTCACCCCACGGTAAACGCCCCGATATGATGCAGAGCTCTATCTCTGTCATGCCTTATATGATGATGCCCGGCGACGAAAAAATCGCAGCCGAGAGGCTCTACGCGGTTCTCAGTAAGCCGCCTAAATTCGAAAATCCTCCAGTTCCACAAGGCCAGCTGGCCGAAGTCTCGGGCATTTGGGAAGCGCAGGTCGAGTTCGCCCGTGGTTCCGGCAACCACACCTTTTATCTGGAACAGAATCAGTCGGAGCTCAAAGGTGAGCATCGCGGCGAGTTTCTGACCGCCGACTTGCACGGCAGCGTCACGGCAAACGAGGTGACGTTCCGGGCGGTTCACCGCTACGAAGGAACCGAACTCTTCTATACTTTCTCCGGAAAAGTTGACGGAGATCATATGTCTGGAACGGTTAATCTCGGAGAGTACGGTCAAGCGAACTGGCAAGCGCATCGCCACGCCTATCACGCCTAACGCCAAACCCTCCCAAGGGGCGAACGATCCACGTAGTTTCCATCGCTTTCGATTACTTTGTAAAGCTTTCGAGATCGAAAACTTTATCCTTGACAGAGCCCTTCCGGGTCGCATATAGTCTCAGGACAAGTAAGGCTTTGCGAGACGTGTAAACGCAAGGTCAAAGTAGTCGGCCAATGGAACAGGGGTACTATGAGGACTCATGCAAGGTGTTTTGCGCTCGTCGTTGTTTTTCTTGGTAGCGCCATCGGCGCATTGGCGCAGGAAAGCTCTATCACGGGTTCGGTCCGAGACTCGGGCGGTGCGGTTATTCCGAACGCAACCGTCGCGATTACGAATGTAGAACAGGCGTTCACGCGAACTGCTATCAGTAACGCAAGCGGTGACTACCTCGTTTCCGGTCTACCCGCAGGCACTTACGACATTACAGTGAAGGCGCCAGGGTTTGAGCAGTTTCAGGTAAAGGGCCTGGTTCTGCGGGTGGCGGAAAAGGCTCGCGCGGACGCCCCACTGACGGTTGGGCAAATCAGCACTGAAGTGACTGTAGCGGGGATTCAAGCTGCGCAGGTTCAGACGGAATCCGCCGAGCTGTCCGGCGTCATAACAAATAAACAGATTGACCAGCTTGTGCTGAACGGCAGAAACTTCACACAGCTCGTCACTCTGATTCCCGGCGTCAGCAACCAAACAGGACAGGACGAAGGTACGGTCGGCGTTTACGGAAGCGTGGCATTCAGCGTAAATGGCGGCCGCACTGAGTACAACAATTGGGAGCTTGATGGCGGCGACAACATGGATAATGGCAGCAATGGCACGCTGAATACTTATCCAAATGTCGATGCCATTGCGGAAGTCAAAGTTTTAACGTCCAATTACGGCGCGCAATATGGTCGTAACGGCTCTGCCACGGTCGAGACGATTACTAAGTCGGGCACGCAGCAGTTTCATGGCGATCTGTTTGAATTCGTCCGAAATGACGACTTCAACGCTCGCAACTTCTACCAGTCGACTGTGCCTGAATATAAAAAGAACGACTACGGTTATACGATCGGCGGCCCAGTTTTCATTCCCAAGTTTTACAACACCGATAAGCAAAAGACATTCTTCTTTTTCTCGGAAGAATGGCGTAAGGACGTGGTGCCGGGTCAAGTCTTTAACCAACAGGTCCCTTCGAGCGCGGAGCGCGCAGGCAATTTTTCGGACGTATGTCCCGCGGCCGGGAGTGCGGTGAATACAACTGGTTTCCCGAACTGCCCCGTAAATCCACAAACTGGCGCTTATTTTCCGAACAATACCGTTCCAATCACGCCACAAGCGCAAACGCTATTACCTTTGCTGTCTTCTCCGACAACCGGTTCCGGAGCAAGTTCTTTCTTCAACGCGTCCCCTATACAAGATACGAATTGGCGAGAAGAGCTGGTTCGTGTAGATCAGAACATCACCGACAAAGAGCGCTTCTTTTTCCGCTTCATTCATGATTCCTGGAACACCGTCACACCGACACCTCTGTGGGGAACCGGTAGCTTCCCGACCACTCAGACGAGCTTTGTCGGTCCTGGCGTCAGCTTGGTCGCGAACCTGACTTCAACCGTGTCACCGACGCTGTTGAACGAATTCATGTTCAGCTACACGACGGATCATATTTTTCTGAATGCGATCGGCGCGGTTCAACGCCCTAGCAGCTTCGATATGCCTGGCATTTTTCAGAACGGGTACCGAGGCTTGTTACCGAACGTAACGATTGAAAATACTTCCGAATATGGCGGCGGTTTTAGCATGGGCACGGGTTACTTCCCATGGAATAATGCCAACCCGACTTTCACTTATAAAGACAACCTCACCAAGATTATTGGCGGCCACAATCTTTACATAGGCGCGTACTTCGCTGCGGCTCAGAAAAACGAAATGAACTCGAATTTCAACGATGCGCAGGGCACGCTGACATTCAACGGAACGGCATCGGGAAGCACGGGGAACGGCTTCGCGGACTTTCTAATCGGCGATATTTACTCGTTCGACCAAACGAATCTTCTGACGAAATTCTATAATCGTTACAAAATCGTCGAGCCATACGTGCAAGACGACTGGCACGTAACGAAAAACTTTACGCTGAATCTTGGGCTACGTATAAGCTTATTCGGAACCTATCGCGAGAAATATCAGCAGGCATATAACTGGGAACCGGGCGCCTATAATCCCGCCAACATAGGTCTCAACTCGGACGGAAGCGTTTCCGGAAACCCGTTTGACGGCGTCGTTCAATGCGGCAAAAATGGGGCTCCGGCCGGCTGCCTGGTGGGTCATCTTTTCAACCCGGCGCCGCGTGTTGGCTTTGCGTATGACCCGTTTGGCGATGGTAAGACCTCCATCCGCGGGGGATATGGCATTTTCTTCGAGCACACCAACGGTAATGAGGGGAATACAGAATCGCTCGAAGGCAGCCCGCCGCTCGTCCAGAATCAAACCATCTACAACATCAATGGGTACCAGAACGTATTGCCCATCGGCATCAGCTCCCAGCCCCTGAACGTGATATCCATTCCCACGAAAGCCATATGGCCGTACGTGCAGCAATGGAATTTCAGCGTGCAACGCGACCTGCCGAGCAGCACCGTATTGACGGTCGCGTACGCGGGAAGCAAAGGCACGCACCTGACGGATCAGCTCGACTCGAACCAACTGTACCCCGTGCCGGCATCGCTGAATCCGTATCTGCCAGGCCAGGTAATCAGCTCGAACGATTGCAGCAGCTTGACTGTCAACGGTAATGCGGTTACCGGACAGGCGTTAAACAACCTGAACGTCGCTTGCGGCAGCGTTTCGCCAAACCTCTATCGTCCCTACGCCGGGTTCGGCAATGTCACGTCCCTCCAATTCGGGGCAAATTCCAGCTATAACGCGTTGCAGGTTTCGGCGCGGCGCAATATCGGGCATTTGACTCTAAGTTTGGCTTACACTTGGAGCCATTCGATCGACGATTCTTCAGACCGCTACGACGGCACGTTCGTTAACTCTTACGACCTCGAAGGAAACCGTGCGAGTTCAAACTTCGATCAGCGACAACTGTTGAACATAAGCTACGTTTACGATCTGCCGTTTTTCACGAAAGCGGGCCTCGTGCATAGCCTGCTCGGAGGGTGGCAGTGGTCTGGGCTATACACATTCCAGACGGGAACGCCATTCAGCGTCGTAAATGGGGCTTATGGTGACAATGCAGGCGTCGGGAATGGCGTCGGAACCGGATCGTATGTAGATATCATCGGCAACCCGACCGCCGCGATCTCCAATCCTAACATTTCAGGCGTAACCGGGCCGTTGCTTTACAATCCGGCCGCATTTGCCGAACCGACCGGCTTAACCTTTGGCGATGCGGGCCGCAATATCTTGACGAATCCCTCGCGCTGGAACATGGACATGGGCCTGTTCAAGCATTTTGCGATCAAGGAATCAATGGGCTTTGAATTTCGCGCCGAAGCATTCAACGTCTTCAATCACACGCAATGGCAGCCGCTGAATGCGGGAGGTAGCAGCACCGCCGATTACACGGCAAGCTGCTATGCGGGCCCGAACAATTCGGCCGGAGATCCGTCCTGCGTTGCTGGCTCATCCTTCCTGCATCCGACGGCGGCCCATAATCCGCGCATTTTGCAACTCGGTTTGAAGTTTATTTTCTGATGCCCAAGAGGGGCGCGTTGTAGGGGCGAGGCCTGCCTCGCCCTGCTGTTCTTATTGCAGTGCCGGCGGACTTGGGTCGGCGGTGCTTTTACCGCTGATCAGCTCCTGTAATTTATCGCGAGCGGAGCTCTGAATGCGAGTCGCTGTGACAAGCTCCTTCTTTGCGTCCGCCTCTCGTCCGTTCGACCGCAGAATCTGCGCCCTCACATAGTGGACGCTCGCGCTATCCGGCGCTAGCCGCTCCGCGGCGTCGATGTGCAGGAGCGCTTCTTTTGAATCGCCGCGCTGGTGAAGAATCTTGGCCAAACCGAACTGGGAACTGACCAGATCCGGTTCGAGCTGCAGCGCCTGCCGGAAATACCGTTCCGCTTCCCGCGGCTGTGCCAGCTCGGTAGAAATTGCGCCTAACTCATCGTAGTTGAGTGCGACATCCGACTCAATCCCAGCATCAGCGAGGAACTCCGCCCGCGCGCGCTCCAGATCGCCAAAGCGTCGGTATACCGCGCCCAGAAAATAATGGACCAACGGAAGCTTGGGATTCAGCTTCGCAGCCGTCTCAAACTCTTTGCGCGCATCGTCGTTCTGTTCTCGCGACAGATAAGCCTTGCCAACGTACAGGTGCATTTCAGCCGAGTCCTTTCCGGCGTTCATCATCTGGCCAATGGCCTTCTTCTCGAGATCATCGCGATGGGCACCGTCGGCGGCAACTGCCGCGACGTAAAGAAATGCCAAATCGGTGGAATGCTCGCCCCAAAGCTTTTCAAGTAATGGAATCGCCGCCGCATAGCGGTCTGTAAACACATAGCAGAGAGCGAGCAGATAGGTTGCCTGCGTGTTGTCCGGCTGATCCTGCACGACACTCTCAAGCTGCGGGATGGCCAGCTCGAAACGGCTCTCGCGGTAATAAACGAGCGCAATGTTCAGCCGGACTCCTGGAACATTCGGGGCGAGGCGTTGCGTAATGCGAAGTTCCTGCAAAGCCTGCGCCCATTGCTTGCGCCGCATATAAACAACCGCGAGATTGCCGTGCGCTCCCGGGTCGTTCGGCACGGTGGCAAGAATCTGGCGGCACGCAGCTTCGGCTCCTTTTAAGTCGCCGCTTGCGAGGGCCCGCTGAGTTTGTTCGTACAACTCTTGAATTGACTGGCCTGAGAGTAGTGCACAAACAACGGAAAAAAGCAGGATTGTCCGCACTCTAAAGATTCTGACTCATTCGCTGGCCGCGCCATGAATGGGTCGCACCGAAAAAAGAGGGAGCTCAATATTGACCTGATCTTCACGTTGTGAAAATCAAGCTGAGCTCCCGTTCAAGCGTTCGATCGAAGCTGGCTATTGCACCATTTGTCGTTTCTTTCTCAAATAGGCCGGTGTTTCAAGGTCGTCGGGTTCTTCAGGTGGAGGGGCCTGTATCTCTTCCTGGTTTGCGGACGCCACTTCTTCGTAAGGCTGCTCGTGTGCAGCGGCGCCTTTCGAGCTGTTTTCGAACGTGCTGGGGAATGTGGAAGCGCGATGAATCTCGGGCAACGCCTCGCGCTGAAATCCGGTCCCGATAACCGTGATCTTCACCGTATCGCCCAGCGTCTCGTTTAAAACCATTCCGAAATTGATCTGCACATCGTCGTTTTGCGTGGCCGAGCGGATCAAATTGCAGGCCTCATTTACGTCGTGGATGCTCAGCTTGCTCGAAGCAGTGATGTTGATCAGCACTCCACGCGCACCGAAGACGCCGCCCTCTTCCATTAGCGGGCTATTGATCGCTTTGCGCGCTGCTTCGATTGAGGCTCCTTCGCCGCTGGCGCTTGCCGTGCCCATCATGGCGTACCCCATACCGAGCATGATGGTCCGAATATCGGAGAAGTCGCGGTTGATCACGCCCGGCGTGAGAATGATGTCGGCAATCCCTTGCACGGCCTGCCGCAGTACGTCGTCTGCCATCCGAAACGCTTCAAAAAAGCCGGTGCCCTTCGGCGCGAGCGTCAGCAGCTTTTCGTTCGGAATCGTGATGACGGTGTCGCACGAGGAGGCAAGCTCCGTAAGCCCGCGTTCTGCCTGCTTCAGCCGCCGCGTTCCTTCAAAGGCAAACGGTTTGGTGACAACCGCAACCGTGAGGGCGTTTAACTCCTTGGCGAGTGAGGCCACGACGGGCGCGGCACCCGTTCCTGTGCCGCCGCCCATGCCCGCCGTGACAAATACCATATCGGCACCTTCCAGGATTTCTATAATCCTTTCCGTATCCTCGAGTGCGGCCTGCCGGCCAACGGAAGAGTCGGCGCCCGCTCCCAAACCATTCGTCAGTTTCGTGCCGATCGTCAGCCTGTTCGCTACGGGCGAGTTGCTGAGCGCCTGTTTATCCGTGTTTAGAACGTAAAATTCCGGCCCCGTCAAGCCGTCCTGCATCATACGCGCTACCGCGTTCGAGCCGCCGCCTCCGACCCCGACCACCTTGATCCGGGTCCCAAACGGGACTTCATCTTCGATCAGAAATTTCAAATCGTCGCTCATTCCTTGCTTCACCTCGTTCTCGCGCATTCATCGGGGCGAGACATGCCTCGCCCGCAGACCCGTCACTCGTCAAGCGAGACATGCCTCGCTGCAATCTTTTAGCGGCATAGGGCGACGCAAGCGTCACCACTACAAAGGCAGACGGCAAGACCGTCCGCCCCACCAAAACCCGCATTAGGCCCGGACCAGGCCGCTCACATTCCGCTTCCATTCAGCCTTCAGCTTGATACGCCCTGAATACATCGCCAGACCTGCCGCGGCCGTCCACACCGGCGAGTCCAACTCGTCGGGCCAATCTTCAATTCCAACCGGAAGCCCGATGCGCACCTGGCAGTTCAACACTCGCTCGGCGACATCGCACATGCCGGAAAGAAGCGCGCCGCCGCCCGTTAGCACCACGCCCTCCAGAAGAGACTGCTCCATACCGGCCCGCCGGATTTCTTCATACACATGACCCAGCAACTCCTCGGCGCGGGCTTCCAGAATTTCATCCAGCGTCGCGCGCGGCGCCTCGCGAGGAGCCCGTCCTTCGGGCGATGGAATCTCGATCAGGCTGTTGTCCGACGTCAAGCCGCTTACGGCCCATCCGTATTCGCGCTTCAAATGCTCCGCGTCGTCGTAGTTCACTTTCAAGATGTACGAGATGTCACGCGTGAAGTGATCGCCGGCAACCGGTAGCGTAGCCGCCAAAAGCAGCGCGTCGCCGTCATAGATCGCAATCTGCGTAGACTGCGCGCCGATATCTACCACGCAGACGCCTCGTGCCCGATCTTCCGGCAGCACCGCCGCGTAAGCCGCGGCAAC
Organism: Bryobacteraceae bacterium; assembly: GCA_049585195.1. GTDB lineage: Bacteria > Acidobacteriota > Terriglobia > Bryobacterales > Bryobacteraceae > KBS-96. The sequence goes on from JBAUZG010000088.1 coordinate 35,376, forward strand.
TGCCTCGAAAATCGTCTCCTCGACGCCAAGATGCGCCTGGTGAAGCGACGAAATGATGCCTTGGTGCTCCTGAGCCGACGACGTCACAATATGAACGTTCGCCTCGAGCCTCGAGCACAGAATGTTCCGCGGATTGCGATACCCGGCCCGTCCGTCGAGCGTGAAATCCTGCGGGCACACCTGCAGCAACATCTGGTTTTCTTCCAGCCGGACGCGCGCTGCCAGTTCGACGGCATATCGCAGGTCGTCATTCTCTATCGCCCGCTTCCGTCCAAACTCATACAGGCCCCGGCTGTTGATGCCTATCACGTTGGGTCCACCGATGCCCGCTACCACCGTCTCCGGCGATACTTCAGCGCGCCGCTCCGCCTCTTGCATCGCAAACCGCACGCTCTCGGTTAACGCAAGCTGATCGTGCAGCTTGCCCCGATGCCAGGCCGTCGATGGCGCTTCCCCGTATCCTAAAAAGCGAATGCCTTCATTTTCGAGCACACACACTACCATGCGCGTATTTGTACTGCCGAGATCGAGCCCGGCAGCGAGACGAACTTTACTTGCCATTACCTTTGTTCTCCTGCCACTGTGATCATGTTGTCGACCCGCAAGTCAAAATTTGCCGCATCGGGCCGCTTGGTTTTTATTTCGTTGTAGTTGTCGATGAAATTTTTCATGCGCGACGAATAATTCTCGTCGCCCAGCATCAGGCTCAACACACGGCCATCCATATGCTGCGCCACAATCAAGTTATTCGGATCGGAGACGTCGATCTCCGAAATATGCCCTGCCAAAGGCCCTAGGACTTCGAGCATCGAAATCACACGCCGTACGCGGGCACGCCGATCCTCTCTATCCTCTGCCTCCCTGATTCCGTTAATGACCGGCAGCGTAAACCTTGCCGCTACTCTGGGCCGCAGTATGAAGCCGTCCTTATCGATCAAGGCAAACTCCGTCAATCCGTCTTTCCGCCGCGCCGGAAGATGAATGAACGCAATGGGGCGCCGCTCTTCAATCCTTACTCTCAGCGTGTCCGGCCAGACTCGCGAAACCGCCGCCTCCTCCACCCAATCAATCTCGAGCAACGCCTGGCGGCGCGCGTCGATAGGAACGAGATAGAGGCTGCGGCCAAGATCCGGCGCGAAGACGTGACGGATCTGGGAAGGCGACGCATAATGGATTCCCTCCACAATCAAGCTCGGGCTTTGCCCGGCAAACTCCTGCGGTTCCGCGAGCCGGAAGCGGTCGTCGCGGATCAAGAGATCCTCGGTGCGCCGCCATCCCAACAGCGTGCCCGCGAGAACTGTCATCCCGAGCGCAATCCACAGCAGCAAGCGCCCCCAATGCATGTTGTCGAGAAATGACGGCGGTCCTTCTTCCAGTTCACGTTGCCGCTTGCGACCCGAGAGCGCCTCCGCGTCAGGCCGCCGTGCCATTTGCCGCCTCCCGCAAAAGTTCGAGAATTTTGTCGCCGGCTTGAGCCACACTGCCCGCGCCCAGCGTGATGATGAGATCGCCCGGTTCCGCAGCCGCCGCTATCTGCGCGATACCGTCCGCCATGGCTGCCACGTAATGAACAGAACGATGCCCATACGAGCGAACCTTGTCTGCCAGCGCCACCCCTGAAACGCCTTCGATTTCTCGCTCCGACGCCGCGTAAATATCCAGCAGGTACACGTCGTCAGCCTGGTGGAACGCGGTCCCGAAATCGTCCAGCAGATGCTTCGTCCGCGTGAAGCGATGCGGCTGAAACAGCACACGGATGTTCTTGAAGTTCGAAAGACGCGCCGCTGCCAGCGTTGCCTTGATCTCTGTGGGGTGATGCCCGTAATCGTCCACCACGGTGACTCCGCGCTCCACTCCGCGCACCGTGAACCTGCGATCTACGCCGCTGAACTGCGCTAAGCCTTCCCGAACCTGCGCCACGCTCAAATCCATCTCGAGACTCACGCCCACAGCCGCAGTCGCGTTCAAAACGTTGTGAACCCCGGGCACATTCAGTTCAAACTGCCCCAGGTCCTCGCCGCGCCGCGCGATCCGAAACCGGCTCGACTGCGCGCCAAGCTCGACGGCGCCGATTTCGAGATCCACTTGCGCGGTCCGGCCGTAGGTAATCGTCCGCCGCCTGACGTCCGGATAGATCCGCTGTATATTCGCGTCTTCCATGCACAGGACGGCCGCCCCATAAAATGGAACTTTGTTCACAAATTCAGTGAACGCCGAGCGTATCTCCTCAATATCCGCATAGTGATCCAAATGTTCACGGTCGATGTTGGTCACTACCGCGATAATCGGCGCAAGCTTCAGAAACGATCCATCCGATTCGTCCGATTCCACAATCAACAACTGGCTTTTTCCTACCCGCGCGTTCGATCCTCCCATCGCCGCCATGCGTCCTCCGACGACAACGGTCGGATCGAGGCCCGCCAGATTCAACACGTTCGCCACCATCGAAGTGGTCGTCGTCTTGCCGTGGCTTCCCGCAATCGCGATCCCAAACTTCAGCCGCATCAATTCCGCGAGCATCTCGCCGCGCGGAATGACTGGAATCTGCAGCCGCTTCGCTTCCCCTACCTCGGGATTCGTTTCCTGGAGCGCCGAAGTAACAACAATCGCTTTCGCGCCCTCTACATTTCCGGCGTTGTGTCCCAAGTAAATGCGGGCGCCCAATTTATCGAGCCGGTCGGTGATTGGGCTTGCACGAACGTCGGAACCCGAAACCTGATACCCCAAACTCAGCAGCACTTCGGCAATGCCGCTCATCCCGATGCCCCCGATTCCCACGAAATGCACGTGCTGGGGCTTCAAAAACATTTCAAAACAGTATTGTTTCGGCTTTCAGGCAGCCTGTCAATGCAAATCAGCGCCCAACCCTTCGTTTTCTCAAACTTTTTTCGCGCGCTGCTTGCTCGAGTACTTCCGCTGCCCGCTCCGCCGCGCCCGGCCGCGCAAACTGGCGCACCCGCTCGCGCATCTCCGCCAATGCTGCCGGATTCCGGCGCAGCTCTTCCACCTCTTCGAACAATCGCCGGCCGCTAAGCTCCTTATCCAGGATCATTCGCGCCGCTCCCTGCTTCACCAGCGCTTCCGCATTTTTTCGCTGATGGTCGTCTGCGGCGAAGGGCAGCGGAACCAGGATCGATGGCATGCCCGCAGCCGCAATCTCCCCGACTCCGCCGGCGCCTGCTCGCCCAAGCACGAGGTCTGCTTGCGCAAACGCCCGTGCCATCCCACTGATAAACCGGACAACCTCGCCCTCGACACCCGCGGTTTCAAACTCGCGAGCCAATGCTTCGTGTTCGCTGCTTCCTGTTTGATGCACGATCCGGATCGGGGTTCGGTGTTCCCTGAATAGCGGCCAGCTCTCTTTCGATGCTCGATTCAACGATCGTGCGCCCCGGCTGCCGCCCGTTATGAGCAGTGTAAATACTCCCTCCGCCTTCGGAGTCAGCTTGAAAAATTCTTCTCGGATGGGCAGCCCGGTCACTTCCGTTTTTCCGGCCGGAAACCAGCGCGCCGTCTCCTCAAACCCAACCAACGCCCGGTAGACAAACGGCGCGACTCGACGGTTTGTAAAACCCGGTATGGCATTGGGTTCCATCACCACCAGCGGCGCCCGCCGCAGCACGGCGGCAATCACAACTGGTCCCGCCACAAATCCGCCCATGCTGAAAACTGCGTCGGGTTTCCAGGCGCTTAAGATTCCCGTTGCAGCGCCGGCGCTGACCGGCAATTCCACCGCCGTCTGCAATTGGCGCTTGAGACCTACGCGATTCAATCCGCCTACTCGCACAAACTCCATCTCGTAGCCGGCGGCGGGCACCAGCCGCGATTCCATGCCCTCCCGGGTTCCGATAAACAGGATTTCGTGTCCGCGCTCGCGCAAAATCTGCGCCACGGCTAAAGCCGGAAAGACGTGGCCACCGGTCCCGCCCCCCGCCATGATGAACCGGAATCTAGACATAGGTTCCAATGTTAGATGTACTAAATTGAGAATTGGCGATAAACAAGCAAAAGGTCCTGATCACGGGCGCCGGCGGACTCGTAGGTTCCGCGTGCGCTGACTACCTCGCGGACGCCGGATGGACGGTCGTCGGCATCGACAACAATTTGAGGCAGGAGTTTTTCGGTCCTTCCGGCTCCACGACCGCGGTTGTGTCCGATCTTCTTAAGAGGCATCCCAAAAGTTATCGGCACCTCGCGGTCGACATACGGGACCGGCAAACCGTCCGAGACATTTTTAAGCGGGAGCGCCCCGCCTTTATTATTCATGCCGCCGCGCAGCCCTCGCACGACAAGGCGGCATCGATACCCTATGACGACTTCGACATAAATGCCGGCGGCACTCTTAATATGCTCGTAGCGGCGCGGGATTTTTGCAAGGATTCGCCATTTTGCTTCACCAGCACGAACAAGGTGTATGGAGATCGGCCGAATTTTCTTCCACTCGAGGAGAAAGCGACGCGTTGGGACTATGCTGACGGCTTGGATGGCATCGATGAAGCGATGCCCATCGACCAATGTCTTCACTCCGTCTTCGGAGCGTCCAAAGTCGCCGCCGATGTTATGTGCCAAGAGTTCGGGCGCTATTTCGACATGCCAGTCGGGGTGTTCCGTGGGGGCTGTCTGACCGGGCCCCAGCACGCGGCCGTAGAGCTGCACGGATACCTGAATTACATTGTGATGTGCGCAGTCCTTGGCCGCCAGTACACTATCTACG
>JBAUZG010000089.1:0-25180 GCA_049585195.1 Bryobacteraceae bacterium
ACCCCGGGTGAGACGCCTTTTTGCGCCAACTGCACCTGGTAAGACATGCCCATCCAGTCGTACCCCATTCCGCTCGGCATAGTATCGGCAAAGACGCTTTCGAGTGCAGCCATGGCCTGCAGGGCGCTGTAGCCGGGTGCCGGTCCAGCGACGAGCTGCGCGCAGTTGTATAGGTTGTAATGCATTACGTACTCCGGACCTACGCGCCGCTCAACCTTGGTGAGCGTAGACAGGGGAACCATATTGCCCTTGTTATTCTTCACATAGAACTGGCCGACGTTCGCCGCATCCGTGCGATACTCGCCCTCGGCCTGAACATAAACCTGCCACTGCAGCCCAAACCGATTGAAGTAGTTGATGAACGCGCCTCCCATAAACGCCTGAATGGTGTCGTACACATCTTTCAAAGGCACACCCTGGGTGAGCACCTTGTCGCGGTCGACATCAAGGTAGACCTGGGGCACAGCCATGAGAGCCGTGGTGAAAATGAGGCCTATCTCCGGACGCTTACGCGCGGCAGCCATGAACTTATTCAGATTGGCGGCGAGCTCTTCCGGATTGGAGCTTGCACGGTCTTCCAACACGAATTGCAAGCCGCCCGATGCGCCTACGCCTGGAATGGCGGGGGGCGGGAAGGAGAGAGCGACGCCCTCCGGCATCTGTCTTAAGGCGCCGGTCAGGTGGGCCTTGATGGCCTCATATTGCTCGGCGGGCGCTTTGCGCGCATCCCAGTCCTTGAACGATATCCAAAAAAAGGCGCTGTAAGTATTCTGCACGCCGCTCAGCAGGTTGAAGCCAACGACCGTGGTGCAGTGCGCTATCCCCGGCGTCTTGAGGACGATGTCTTCCACGCGGCGGGCGGCACTGGAGGCACGCTGCAGCGAAGCGGCATCGGGGAGCTGGACTACAGCGAACAGATAGCCCTGATCTTCATCGGGCAGAAATCCGGCAGGAACTTTTTTGCCAAAGAAAACTGCCAGAAAGGTAAACCCAATTAGAAGCAGAACACTGAAAGAGAGCTTGTGGATGAGCGTCGTACATACGCCCACGTAGCCGTTTGTAGTCCGGTTGAAGACCCGGTTGAACCAGCCGAAAAAAGCAGCCAGCGGGCCGCGCGATTCTTTCTTTGGCCGAAGGAGCAAACCGGCCAGAGCAGGGCTGAGGCTGAGCGCGTTGAAGGCGGAGATGAGCACCGAGATCGCGATAGTTAGGGCGAACTGCTGATAGAGGCGTCCGGTAATGCCGGGTATGAAAGCCGTGGGTATGAACACCGCCGAGAGCACCAGGGCGATGCCTACAACCGGGCCCGAAACCTCCTCCATTGCTTTGAAGGCGGCATCCTTCGGCGAGAGGCCATGTTCAATGTGGTGTTCCACTGCCTCGGTAACCACAATCGCGTCATCCACCACCAGCCCGATGGCCAATACCATGCCAAAAAGAGAAAGCGTGTTGATAGAGAACCCGAGTAAAGGGAAGAGTACAAATGTTCCGACGAGGGAAACAGGAACCGCCAGCAAGGGAATCAGCGTGGCGCGCCAGCCCTGCAGGAAAATGTACACGACGATGATGACGAGAACTAATGCTTCCACGAGCGTGTGCACGATTTCATGGATGCCTGCAGTAACAGGCAGCGATGTGTCGAGCGCGGTCGCGTAGTCGAGGCCAGGCGGGAAGCTCTTTTTCGCCTCAGCCATCAGGGCCTTGGCACCGTTGGCAGCGTCCACCAGATTGGAGTCTGGAAGTTGATAGATCGCAATAACCGCAGACGGCTTGCCATCCAGGCGCCCCTGTAAGTTGTAAACTTGCGTGCCCAATTGCACGCGCCCGACGTCTTTCACCCTCACGAGCGACCCGTCGGGGTTGGCGCGGACCACAATGTTGGCAAACTGGTCTTCAGTGACCAATCGGCCCGGAGCACGGACGGCGTAGGTGAACTTCTGTCCCTCAGGTACTGGTTCGCCGCCGATTTGCCCCGCGGGGTTGACGTTGTTCTGACTCTTAACCGCATTTATAATTTCCGGAATCGTAATCTGCAGCTTGGCGAGTTGGTCGGGCTTGACCCAAATGCGCATCGCATACTGGCCGGCGCCGAAGATCTGCACGCTTGCGATTCCGGGAACTCGTGTCAGTGCGTAATTCAGATTGATGTAAGCATAGTTCGCCAGAAATTCGGCGGAATATTGACCATTAGGAGAATAAAGATCGAACAGCATCATGGGCGCGGAGGTCGACGGCTGAACAGTTACACCATAGTTATTCACATCAGTGGGAAGCTGCGAGGCCGCCTGTCCCTCTCGCATCTGAGCCAGGATTTGATCTGTGTTCGGGTCTGATTTGATGTTGAAGTCGATCGTCAACTGACTAAGTCCGTTGTTCGCGTTCAGCGAATACATGTAATTCATATCGTTCACGCCGCTCATCTGTTGCTCGATGGGCGTGGCTACGGACTGGGCCACAGTTTGAGCATCGGCGCCGACGTAAGTGCCTTTTACCTGAATCTGCGGGTCGGCAATGTTTGGAAACAGCGCGGTTGGCAAACCTAGAACGCATATGACACCACCGATGAGCATGACAATCGAAATCACCATGGCTACGATTGGGCGGTTGATGAAGAACTTAGACATGAGCTCTCATTCTCGACTTACAGAGATTATGTCGACGCTTTCGTTAGTTGCGGCGTATACGGCTTTGGGTTTACTTGCATACCTTCCCGGACTTTCTGAACACCTTCGGCAACAACACGTTCGCCGGACTTGACCCCGTCTTCGATGACCCACATGGTGCCAACCTTCGGGCCGACTTTGACGGGCCGAATTGCCACTTTGTCGTCGCTGCCTACTACTGCGATCAGGTAGCTGCCCTGCAGGTCAGTCACTGCAACCTGCGGCACGACCAAAGCTCCTTCCAGCGTCCTGGTAACCGTGCTGATGCGGGCGAAGCCTCCGGGACGAAGGACATTATTGGGATTAGGAAATGTGCATTGGACGAGAACGGTTCCGGTGCCGGCGGTAACCTCCCGGTTGACGGCGTATATGCGGCCCTTCAAGGGGTATGATTCTCCATTCGCCAGCAGCAGTTGAAACTGCAGCCTCTTCAATGCCTCGTTCTCCGCGCCTGTCCGACCTCCGAGCTGCGCCGCAACATTGAGATACTCCGCTTCGCTCGGCGAGAAGTTCACGAGGATAGGATTGACGGTGGAAACCGTCGTCAGAGTGCCGGTTTGCGGGCCTACAAGATCGCCAACCTGGGCGGTCGCGATGCTTGTTATGCCATCGACCGGAGACACGATAGTCGTAAAGCCGAGATCCAATTTGGCGCTTTCTACGGCTGCTTCGCCGGTCAAGATCTTTGCCTTGGCTGTCTCAATGGCCGCTTTATTCGCTGCTACCTGCGCTTGAGTAGCGAGGTTGTTTTGAATGGCGTCGTCCAGTTCCTGTTGGCTGATGGCGTTTTCTTTCGCTAGTGGTGTGTAGCGCTTGACGTCCAATTCAGTCTTGACCAGGACGGCCTGCGATTTCTGTAGCTCGCTTTGCGCCTGCGCGAGCTGGCTCTTAGCCGCCTCCAGGTTCCCTTTGGCCTGATCCAGTGATGCCTGAAACGGTCTCGAGTCGATCTGAAAGAGCGGAGCGCCTTTGCGGACATAGGCGCCGTTGGTATATTGCTGTTTGACCAAATAGCCCGCCACCTGAGCATGGATCTGAGCATTGACCAGGCCGTCCAGAGTCCCAACCCATTCCCTGGTAACAGGCACATTCTGCTCGACAACTTCTGCGACATCAACATCGGGCGGCCCAGAAGCGGCCGCCACTTCCTTCCTTCCGCAGGCTGGGCAAAGCAGAGTTCCGGCGACAATGATCGCGCATAACGGCAAGAGCTTGCCCGATGCACAGCGGCTTATTGGTGTTAAACGGCATCCTCGCGACATATATATAGGGCTGGCCACGCAATTTAACTCCAGGCGTTGAATCCTACTAACGGCAAGTGCAGAACGGCTTCGCTTTTTTTTTGTTCAGCCCGGGACAATGCCCAAGTAGTATTCAATAGTTAATCCGCAGCCACTCTCTTTCCTGCGCCGCTAGATGTAGAAGTCGCTGGAAAGGCGTAAAGAAATAAAGTATTCAGAGCAGGAAGATTTCGGTTGCGATGCCGGCTTGGTGGAAACAGGCATCGAGAATTTAATGAATCCTTTGCTCTCCGACGAAATCGTCACGGTGTTAATGAGTCACGCCTCACTTGTTTTCAACCTTTGGGAGAGCCAAAGACAGAAGTGAAGCGGCTGGAAGGAGAAGACGATGTCGTGGGAATTCCGTGATTTGATGGCAAGGTTCAGCCTGGGGTTAGCAGTGGCGTTCATGGCGTCCTCCGTGGTAAGCGGACAGGACGTGAGAACCAACTCTTTGCCGGGAACTGATTTCTCAAAATATCATGTGTATAAGTGGGTGGAGATCGCGGGCGGTAAACATCCAAACCAAATCGTTGACGAAGAAATCAAACAGGCAATTGATTCTCAAATGGCGGGCAAGGGCTTAACCAAGACAGATAACGACAAGGCGGACCTCTATGTTGGTTACCAGATTGCGGTCGACCAGGAGAGGCAGTGGAACGCGTACGGCGGTGGCATCCGCTGGGGTGGAATGGGAACTGCAACCAGTTCAACTATTAACGTGGGAACCCTTGTACTGGATATGTATGACCCCGCAACAAAGCAGCTTGTCTGGACAGGTCAGGCTACTAAGACGATCGACCCGAGCAAGAGCCAGGAAAAGAACGAGAAAAACCTCAATAAGGCAATGGCAAAACTGCTGAAGAATTTCCCGCCGAAGTAGTAATAGACAGCCAACCTCCCAGTATCAGTATTCAAAAGGGAGTGGTCTGCGATGGCAACAGAGAAGCTTGACACCTACAATAAAGCTCTAGCGATTAACCTGGACGGGACAATCTTCGGAACGTTTGCTGAAATTGGCGCGGGGCAAGAGACCTCGCGCTGGTTCTTGCGCGTGGGAGCGGCCGCGGGAACCGTAGCGAAAACGGTTTCGGCCTATGACAAGACCGTCAGCGATGTCTTATATGGCGCCGGAGAGCGCTATGTGTCAAAGCAACGGCTCGAGTCGATGTTAACCGCTGAATGGTCGCTCCTCCAAGAACAGCTTGTAGATCGCTTATCGAGCACACGGACATTCGTCTTCGCCAACACGGTCTCTGCCCGGAACTATGCCGGCACCAATCAATGTCATGGCTGGATAGGTTTGCGCTTTCTCCGCGCTCCAGGTTCGGAGGTGAACGAGATTCTGCTTCACGTCAACTTATTTGATCGGACGAACCCGTTGCAGCAAGAGGCGGTCGGAATTCTGGGCGTAAACCTCATTTATGCATCTTATTTTACGCTCGAAGACCATCATCGCTTCCTCTCGACCTTAGGGCAGGATCTGGGACTTGAACGCATACAAATTGATTTCATCGAGACCAAAGGGCGATTCAATGATGAATGGAACCCTAAACACTTGCATATCGCTCTGGTGACAGACGGTCTTTCCGAAGGAGTCGTTCTGCCGCATGCGGGCGACTACCGGCCCATGAACGAAGCGTTCTACAAATCGTCGGTAGTGATCGAGCCGGGCAGGTTCGAAGAGCGGGAGCGAATCCATACCGAGATGCTCGCGGCTGCCCTGGAACTTGCGCGTTCGAAGCAAACGATGGCAGCTCGGGGAGTCATCGGCGCTTTCTGTTTATCTGCCGCGGGGGACCAAGCTGTCGATGCCGCTGCACCGCTGCTCTCTCCGTCCGAATTGTCTGTGCGGGCGAACGATCTTCTGGGTGAAGGCTTCGACGTGTTCCTCACAGTTCACCCGGAGCTTTATAAAATCAGCAGTCTTATTAGCGGTTTCACTAAGGAACAAGTCCGTTTCGTCATTGGAATTTCGGTCCTGGTCAAGGTGTTGGCAGCCAGTTATGCGGAGCTTTATGGACACGTCCTCGAAGGCTTATCCCGGCTCTTCACTAAAGATGTCCGGGTCTACGTATATCCTATGGCCCTCGAGGTTTTGCGGACGAAACTGGCTCTCGAACGATTTGCCGGTTGGAAGATCAACGACACGGACGGATTGCTGGAAGCTGATGGGATTGCGCCTCCTGCGCCGCTGGCCCATCTGTACGCATATCTGCTTGCGAGTGGTCTCGTCGAGCCTCTACGGTTGGTCAAGGACAAAACTCGAAACGAATCTACATTGCAGGCGAGCGTTTCAGAAATCTCTTCAATTACGCGCTAGCTGGGCGGCGGCTGCCGAAGCATCCCTCAATTTGTGGCGCTTTCGAAGATATGCAATATCGCTCTTGTCAAGCAAGGGCGGGTACTCGGGATTCAAAAAGTACATGACGCTCTTCGGATTCGGATTGTGAGGCAGCCCTAACGTGTGGCCGATTTCATGAATGGCAGTGAGATAAGCTTCGACGTCACTTAACCTGCACTTTGGATTGAAGGCGATCCAACCGTAGAAGAGCTTTCTATCAACAAGCTGTGCCCGCGCGGCGATTATATCGCTTAGAAACAAAGAGTGGCTCCCGTCGACAACTTGAATCGCGCAGTCCGGCGTGTTCCGTTCGTGCCATGACATATCGAGGAAGTTGGCCCAGAAATCCATTGCGCGGCTAAACTCGGCCACTAGAGCCACATTTGAGGTGTTCATCCAAACACCTATTTCCATGCGATCGTGCTTTGCTAATTCTCTGCTTTCGAGACACGGGGCAGTTTGGGCTGTCCAGTTACTAAGTTCCTGAGCTCCTAAACTGAAGTGACAAACAAACAGAAGACCGGTAATACTTAGAAAGCGATTCATGGGACTGCATCCTGAACGCCTGCCAGCACCTGGGAGTTCTGGCTGAACCTCAGTCGAGTTCGAAAGGTTGATACAAGACGGCACGGCTCGATGTAAAAGATTTCGACCGTTCAAGCGCATGCAACCATCCTCACCATAGGCGAAGCGGGTTATGCTTGCCGATAGGCGAATGATGCGGAATTGCGGGAAAGCCGTGGCCCGTTCGGCCGGTCTCCCAAGGGTGCTGCTGTCAGTGCTCGGGCTGCTGGCCGCGTTCCTGCCTCACGCTTATTCCGCTAGCCGGCAAAAGAGTACCCTCGACGGCTTAGTAAAGCCTCCAGTCATTGATAAGCACGACATCCGCTTCACGCGGCTTACCGTAAACGGCGAATCGCTTCAGAGCCGGATAAAAAACATTGTGCAGGATGACTACGGGTTTCTCTGGCTGGGCACATACGACGGTTTGTACAAGTACGACGGCTACAGCCTTAGACCTTACCGGCATGAGCGCGGCAACCCCAATAGCGTCGCTGACGATACGATCCTGGCTCTTTACAAGGATCGGGACGGCATTCTCTGGATTGGCTCCAAATATGGAGGCCTCGACAGGCTGGATCCGAGCCGGGACACCTTTACCCACTATCGTCATGAATCCCGCAACGAAAGGAGCTTGGCTAGCGACAACGTCAATTGCGTCTTTCGCGATCGTAGTGGCAAACTGTGGATCGGTACCGCCGATGGACTCGACCGCCTGGACTCGGCTAAAGGCGCTTTCTTCCACTACAGGCACGATCCTCAGGATGCCGGCAGCCTGAGCAGCAATAGCGTCAACTGTGTCTACGAAGATCGGCGAGGAAATCTCTGGGTCGGTACTACATGGGGTCTCGACAGGCTGGATCGAGCCACCGGCAGATTTTCGTGCTTCCTGCACGATCCGGCAAATCCACACAGCATCGGTCATAATTATGTGAACTTCATCCTGGAAGACCGATCGGGCGTCCTGTGGCTGGCCACGCCGTTAGGAAGCGGTTTGAGCGCCTTAGACATGAAAACCGGCGAGTTCACACGCTACTCTTTCCACGAAGAGGAGCCGTCGAGCCAAAGCGTGGTGGGTGTGAATTTTCTGTTTGAAGACCCGGAGGGCGCGCTCTGGCTGTGTACAGTAGATCGAGGCTTGCTCAAACTCGATCGTGAACGCAAAACGTTCACGCGGTATGCCAAAGAGCCCAGCGATCCGAACAGCCTACCCCACGACACCGTTCAGGCGCTCTTCGAAGATGCCGAAGGAGTGATGTGGGTCGGCACCCAAAGTGGATTGAGCCGGTTCCAGCGCGAGCCACCCTCCTTTGTGAACTATCAGCATAAGCCTGGCAACCCGAACAGCCTGCCCAACGACGTGATCTGGTCCGTACACGCGGACAGCCAGGGATTCCTTTGGATTGGAGACGAAGACGGCCTTGACCGGCTAGACCCACGAACTGGACGATTTACGTTTTACCGGCACGATCGCAAGGACTCCCGCAGCCTTTCGTATGACAAGGTTGCCGCTATCCGCGAAGACCGGTCAGGCACGCTATGGTTTGGGACTTACGGTGGAGGATTGGACCGCTTCGATCGCACAACGGGACGGTTCTACACCTACCGGCACGACCCCAAGAACCCGGCCAGCTTGAGCAGTGATTCTGTCCTTTCTTTGCTAATTGACCGGCAAGGAACACTGTGGGTGGGGACCCAAGGTGGTGGGCTCGACCGCTTTGACTCGAGAACCGGAAGTTTCACTTCTTACCTGAATGATAAACCGAATCCTGATCTTTTGTTGACGGTCCTATTTGAGGATCGGTCCGGAATGCTATGGGTCGGCACTCAGGACGAGGGGCTGAAACAGTTCAATCCTCAGAGCGGTCGGTTCACGGCTTATCGTCACAACTCCGAGGACCCTGAGAGCCTCAGCAACGACAAGGTGAATGCCGTCTGGGAAGACCGACAGGGACGCCTGTGGATTGGCACTCAAGACGGACTCAATTTGCTGGATAGAAGGCGCGGAACTGTCACCACTTTAACGACGAAGGATGGGCTGCCCGACAACGCCATCAAGTCGATTCTGGAGGATGCACATGGATATCTCTGGCTCGGCACGCACAACGGGCTCAGCCGATTCGATCCGCGAACGAAAACCTTTCGCAACTATTCCGAATCGGATGGACTGGCCGGCAATTTCTTGAACCCGTATGCATCCGAAGGCAGCTGCCGGACTCCGGACGGTGAAATGGTATTCGGCTCGAGCAACGGCGTGACGGAATTTTATCCGGATCGGATCTCCGAAAATCATCGCGTTCCGCCGGTCAGGTTGACGGATTTCCTTCTGTTTAATAAGCCTGTGCTTGAGGGCAGAAACTCACCGCTCAGTAAATCGATTTGGGCGACCGATTCCCTAACGCTGACGCACCGTCAAAGCATTTTCACGCTCGAGTTCGCCGCCTTGAGTTATATGGCTCCGGACAGGAACCGCTACCGGTACCGGTTGGAAGGACTGGAGACGCAGTGGAACGAGGTGGGTAGCGGGCGACGTAGTGCCACTTACACGAACCTTACCTCCGGAAAATACTTGTTCCGAGTGCAGGGATCGAACAACGACGGGGTGTGGAACAACGAAGGCGTCGCTCTAGCGATTACGGTTCTGCCACCCTGGTGGGAGACGTGGTGGTTTCTAAGCATTGCGGCCCTGATCGTCGTCGGGCTGATTTTGGCGATCTTCCGGTCGCGTATGAAAGGTCTGCAGCGGCAGGCTGCCAGACTCGAGCGTCAGGTAATTCAGCGAACCCATGAACTCCAGATCGCCAAGAATGCCGCGGAGCAAGCCAATCAGGCGAAGAGCAGTTTTCTCGCGAACATGAGCCACGAGCTGCGTACGCCTTTAAACGCCATTCTTGGCTTCTCGAATCTACTTCGCGAAAGCCGCCGCATTCCCGAGAAGGAGCGTAAAGATTTGGAGGTCATCAATCGCAGCGGCGAACATCTGCTCAGCCTGATTAACGACGTGCTGGATATGGCCAAGATCGATGCCGGCCGCATCGTGATCGAGAACGCTCCACTGGACTTGAAGGATCTGGTAAACGGAGTCATGGACCTGATGCGCCTGCGGGCAGAGGAAAAAAACCTCGAGCTGTCTGCGCTGGAAGTCCCGGAGTCCTGCCAGTTCGTGTGGGCCGATAGCGAGAAACTGCGTCAGGTGTTAGTCAACCTAGTGAGTAACGCCGTGAAATATACAGAACGCGGGAGCGTTGTTCTGCGCATAAGCGATCAACCCGCATGGGACGCTCAACACTGCAAGCTGGTGATCGAAGTCGAGGACACAGGAATCGGCATCGCTACGGTCGATCAGGCTCGAATTTTCGAGCCGTTTGTGCAGGCGGCCAAGCTGTCCACGACTAAGGGCACTGGCCTGGGGCTGGCCATCACAAAGAGGTACGTCGAGCTAATGGGCGGAGCCATCCGGGTTGACAGCGAGTCGGGCAAGGGATCTTTGTTTCGAGTGGAAATTCCTGTGGCGAAGATTGAGAGCTCTGAGGTCCCGTCCACAGCCGTGACCCATGGCGGACGCATTATCGGCCTTGCGCCTGGCCAGGCCGAATATCGCGTGCTGATTGTCGAGGACCGGGAGGAGAACTGGCTGTTGCTCCACCGGCTGCTGCAGAATGCCGGCTTTCAGGTGCAGGTAGCCGAGGACGGCGCGACTGGAATCGAGAAGTTTCTCACGTGGCGGCCGCATTTCATCTGGATGGACTGGCGGCTACCCGGCATCGACGGTCTGGAAGCGACACGGCGCATCCGTGACCTTGAGGGCGGCCGTGAGGTGAAGATTGCGATCCTCTCGGCCTTCGCTTTTACCGAATACCGCGAGGAAGCGCTGGCATCGGCAGATGACTTTGTAGGTAAGCCATTCCGGGCCGAAGAGATATTCGATTGCTTGGCGCGCCATCTTGGTGCCCGCTATACGTATCAGACGACGGTAACTGAAAAAGCCGGTGGTGCGCTCGAGCAGGAAGCGCTAGAGGCTTTGCCTGCGGAGCTCCGAAAGGAGCTCATGGACGCAGTGATTTCGCTGGACATCGAGCGTATAGCCGGCGCAATTACTCGCATCTCGGGACAAGACGCCGCGTTGGGCCGTACACTCTCGCAGTACGCCGAGAGATATGCGTACTCCTCAATTCTCCAGGCGCTCCAATCTTCAGAGGCCGTACGAAGTTGAGCGGGTTATGCTTGCCGATAGGCGGAGTGATGCTCAATTGCGGCAAAGCCGTCGCGTGTTCGGCCGGTCTCCCAAGGGTGCTGCTGTCAGTCGTCGGGCTGCTGGCCGTGTGCCTGCCTAACACTTATGCCGCTGGCCGGCAAAAGAGCACCCTCAATGGCTTAGTACGGCTTCCGGTCATCGATAAACACGACATCCGCTTCACTCGCCTTACCGTAAACGGCGAATCGCTTCAGAGCCGGATACCCAACATTGTGCAGGACGACTACGGGTTTCTCTGGCTCGGAACTTACGATGGTTTGTACAAGTATGACGGCTACAGTCTTAAGCCGTACCGGCATCAGCCTGGAAACCCGAATAGCGTGGCCGACGACACCATCACGACTCTCTACAAGGATCGTGACGGCAGTCTCTGGATTGGCTCCAAATTCGGAGGTCTGGACAGGCTGGATCCGAGCCGGGACACTTTCACGCACTATCGCCACGACTCCCGAAACCCGAGGAGTTTAACCAACGACTTTGTCGAGTTTGTGTATCAGGATCGCAGCGGCCAACTGTGGATCGGTACGGCCGATGGGCTCGACCGTCTCGAACCGGCTACTGGAACCTTCGCCCACTACAAGCACAACTCTCAGAATGCCGGCAGCCTGAGCAACAGCCACATCGTCTGCGTCTACGAAGATCGGGAAGGGAATCTTTGGATCGGCACTCTCCACGGCCTTAACAAGCTCGATCGGGCTACCGGCCGCTTTTCGCACTTTCTGCACGATCCATCTAACCCGCACAGCATTGGTCACGATTATGTCGCTTTCATCCTCGAGGATCGGTCAGGCGTTCTGTGGGTGTCCTCGTCGTTGGGAAGCGGCTTGAGCGCCTTGGACGTGAAAACCGGCGAGTTCACACGCTACTCCTTTCACGCAGAGGAGCCATCGAGCCAAAGCGTCACAGGTGCGCAGGGGCTCTTTGAAGATCGAGACGGCGCCTTGTGGGTGTGCACCATAGACCGCGGATTGCTTAGGCTCGACCCCGAACGCAAAATGTTCACCCGGTACGCTAACGAGCCCGGCAACCCGAACAGCCTGGCGAACGATACAGTATATACCGTGTTGGAAGATGCAGAAGGAGAACTGTGGGTGGGCACCCAAACCGGGCTAAGCCGGTTCCAGAGCGGCGTGCCGAGGTTCGTGAACCATAAGCATGAGGATGGCAATCCGAACAGTCTCCGCAACAACATGATCTGGTCTGTACAGGTGGATAGCCAGGGATTTCTTTGGATTGGAGACGAAGACGGTCTCGACCGGCTGGACCGAAGAACCGGGAGATTTACCTTCTACCAACACGAACCTAAAGACCCGCATAGCCTTTCGTACAACAAAGTCCTGGCCATCCGCGAAGACCGGTCAGGCACGCTGTGGTTTGCCACCTACGGTGGTGGATTGGACCGTTTTGATCCCAAGACGGGACTGTTCTACGCCTACCGGCACGATCCCAAAGACCCCGCGAGCTTGAGCAGTGACTCTGTTGACTCTTTGTTGATCGACCAGCAAGGGACGCTATGGGTGGGCACCCAGGGCGGAGGGCTCGATCGCTTTGACTCGGATACAGGACGCTTCACTACCTATCTGAACGATCCACCGGACGTTGATTTTTCGCTGACAGTTTTATTCGAGGATAGAGCCGGCATGTTCTGGGTGGGAACGGCGGGTCAGGGGCTGATCCGCTTCGACCCCAAGACGGGGCAGGTCACAACTTATCGTCACAACTCCGACAATCCTCAGAGCCTTAGCAACGATAAGGTCAATGCCATCCGGGAAGACCGGCAGGGACGGCTGTGGATTGGCACTGAAAACGGACTCAATCTGCTGGATCGACGTAGTGGAACCACAACCGTTCTCACCACGACCGATGGATTGCCCGATAAGGCGATCGAATCCATTCTGGAAGATCGCAAAGGATATCTCTGGCTGGCCACGCACAACGGGCTCAGCCGGTTTGATCCGCGAACGAAGACCTTCCGCAATTATTCCGAATCGGAAGGACTGGCGGGCAATTTACTGGACCCGTACGGAGCCGGAGGCAGCTGCCAGACTCCAGCTGGTGAGATGGTCTTCGCCTCGAGCACTGGCGTGACAACATTCTTCCCGGAGCGGATTTCCGGGAATCGTCACGTTCCGCCGGTCAGGTTGACCGATTTCCTTCTGTTTAATAACTCCGTGCTCGAGGGAAGAAACTCACCACTCAGCAAATCGATCTGGGCGACGAATTCTCTGACGCTGACGCATCGTCAAAGCATTTTCACGATAAGGTTCGCGGCCTTGAGCTATGTGGCTCCGGAACGGAACCGCTACCGGTACCGGCTGGAAGGACTGGAGACGCAGTGGAACGAGGTGGACAGTGAACAGCGCAGCGCTACCTATACGAATCTTTCCGCCGGAAAATACTTGTTCCGAGTGCAGGCATCGAATAACGACGGGGTCTGGAACAACCAAGGCGTCGCTCTAGTGATTACGGTTCTGCCACCCTGGTGGGAGACGTGGTGGTTTCTAAGCATAGCTGGCCTGATCGTCGTCGGGCTGATTTTGGCGATCTTCCGGTCGCGTATGAAAGGTCTACAGTGGCAGGCTGCCAGGCTCGAGCGTCAGGTCATTCAGCGAACCCATGAACTTCAGATTGCCAAGAATGCTGCTGAAGAAGCTAATCGGGCCAAGAGCAGTTTCCTCGCCAACATGAGCCACGAGCTGCGTACGCCCTTGAACGCCATTCTTGGCTTTTCCAATCTGTTGCGCGAAAGCGCCGTTTCAGGAAAGCAGCGTAAAGATCTGGACATCATCGCCCGCAGCGGCGAACATCTGCTCAGCCTGATCAATGATGTGCTGGACATGGCCAAGATTGATGCCGGCCGTATCGTGATCGAAAACGCTCCACTGGACTTGAAGGAGCTGGTACACGGAGTCATGGATCTCATGCGCCTGCGGGCAGAAGAAAAGAACCTCGCTCTGTCTGTGCTGGAAGCACCGGAGTCCTGCCAGTTCGTGCGGGCCGATGGCGAGAAACTGCGTCAGGTGCTAGTCAACCTGGTGAGTAACGCCGTGAAATATACCGAGCGCGGGAGCGTTGTTCTGCGCGTAAGCGAACAAGCCGCCTGGGATGCTGAACACTGCCAGCTGGTGATCGAAGTCGAGGATACGGGAATCGGGATCTCTGCCGTCGATCAGGCCCGGATTTTCGAGCCGTTTGTGCAGGCGGCCAAGCTGTCCACGAGCAAGGGCACTGGCCTGGGGCTGGCCATCACAAAGAAGTACGTCGAGCTGATGGGCGGCAGCCTCCGGGTTGACAGCGAGCCAGGTAAGGGATCCCTGTTTCGAGTGGAAATTCCTGTGGCGAAGCTTGATAGATCTGAGGTTCCGGCTGCATCCGTGACCCGTGGCAGCCGCGTCACCGGCCTCGAGCCTGGCCAGCCCGAATATCGCTTGCTGATCGTCGAGGACCGGGAGGAGAACTGGCTGTTGCTCCACCGGTTGCTGCAGAACGCCGGCTTTCAGGTGCAGGTAGCCGAGGACGGCGAAGCTGGAATCGAGAAGTTTCGCACGTGGCAGCCGCACTTCATCTGGATGGACTGGCGGCTACCAGGCATGGATGGCCTGGAAGTAACCCGGCGCATCCGGGAGCTCGAGGGCGGCCGTGACGTGAAGATCGCGATCCTGTCTGCGTTTGCTTTTACCGAATACCGCGAACAAGCACTCGCAGCCGCAGACGACTTTCTAAGTAAGCCATTCCGGGCCGAAGAGATCTTCGATTGTCTCGCGCGCCATCTCGGTGTCCGCTATACGTATCAGATGGCCGTAACTGAAAGAGTCCCTGGTGTGCTCGAGCAGGAGGCGCTAGAGGCTTTGCCTGCGGAGGTCCGAAAGGAGCTAACGGACGCCGTGATTTCCCTGGACATCGAGCGGATAGGCAGCGCAATTAGCCGCATCTCCGAACAAGACGCTGCTTTGGGCCGGGTACTCTCGCAGTACGCCGAGAGATATGCGTACTCCTCAATTCTCCAGGCGCTCCAATCTTCAGAGGCCGTGCGGACTTGAGCGCGGAATAAAAAAAGACCACGAGTCTTCAGTTTTCATCATGAGTACCGATTTAAGCTCTAAGACCGGAAGAAAAGCGAATGATGAGTATCGTCAGATCAAGTGCTTTGCCAGTAAGCAGAGCGCTACTCGGCATCGTTGTTTTCTTGGTGCTCCGCGGAGGGGTGATTGCGGGCGATAACAACCAAGCGCAAAACGCGGAACGTGCGCGTTCAATCCTTGCGGAAGGTTTTGCGTCAAGCGATCCGAACATAAGAACGCAATCGATTGTTGCGGCCAGCATGATAAACCGCCGCGAACCCCTGCTCGCGCGCCTGGAGCCTTGCGCTCAAGATAAGGACGTCCAGGTAAGAATCGCGGCGGTCGATGCCTTAGCCGATCTGAAGTTACCCGGCAGTGTTCCGACCCTCGAAAAGGTACTGAAGTCCGATCAAGTTCCCGAGGTGGCGTTCGCTGCGGCAAAAGCGCTCTATCGATTGAACGATCCGGAGGGGAAGACGGCCATGATGGACGTTTATGACGGAAGAGTGAACCCTAACTCAAACTTTCTGAAAAAGCAAAGCCGAAGCTTCTTTAGAAATTTTTATTCTGTTAAATCCGCAACGATGTTTCTCGCCGCCCAGAGCGTCGGTTTCGTTCCAGTGCCCGGCGCAGGTCAGGGCTTTGCTGCGATGACGGACCTTCTGAGCGATCCGGATCTATCGGCGAGAGCGAGCGTCGTGCTTCTCCTGGGTAAGCAAGCTACTCCTGAAGCGCTTGCTCTGTTGAAGAGAGCGCTTGATGACGAAGACTGGTCAGTGCGGGCCTCCGCCGCCCAGACCATCGCTCAGACAGACAGGAGCGAACTTCGCGAGTCGCTCGTTCCGCTATTCGACGATAAAAAAGAGAAGGTGCGATTTCGGGCGGCAGGAGCGTATTTGCACGTTTACATGCAGAAACGCAGCTGATGGCGTTTCCCGAAGATATCGACAACCGCGCGAAAGACGATTCTGCGTGAACCTGAGCTATTTGCTCGAGCCTGAAGTCGGGTCAGGTTTTTTGTGCGGCAGTCGACGGACGAGATCGGGTAGAAATTCTTTCAGCACCGAAATTCCAAAGTTACTGCCCATAGTGATGCCGAAGCTGACAGCGGCGTCGCCGGCGCTCCTTTGACTTGCCGGGAGCCATAATCGCGCCGCAAATGCGCCCGCTGCTACGCCGCCTAATTGTGAAATTGAAATCCTGAACTTGCCATCGTCGTTCCGCGCGAGAAGCGAGCTCGCAAGCGCATACTCGGTTCGTGCCCAGACGCCGTGCTTGCCGGAACCAAAATATCGATTGTCTTCGTGTAAGGACGAAGAGAGTAGGTAGTTGACAGTTTTTGAAACGAGGTATTGCCCTTCGATATTGGCGCACCGCTGACCGTATGAACCCCATCCCTGACCCCATTCCTCTGGCTTGTTGTGCGCTTGGTCTACGCCCGCCGACATTGCCGCTTTGACGAGGCCCCAGGGGTTATATAAACTTCGCACGTAAAGATCCAGCCTTTCGTGCGGCGTTAGAGGGCGGAAGTCCACTGCGGTGTGAGAGCCGGCCATGTTCAAGTAATTTTCGAGCGCGTTTACGCCCTTTGGAGCAGTGGATTGCTGTGCCTCAGCCGCAAACGAGATCAACAATGCCGGCAAGAAACATCGCACCTGTTTCCCGGCTAAATCCATGAGCAACATCTACACGGACGATGGGGCATTCACCGTACCGACGTATCTTTTTCATCGGCAAACGCCAATTTTGTTACGGAAGTAGCTAAAGAAAAAAGAGGGCCCAGCCGGAAATCTGGGCCCGTGCGGCCTGTTAATCGAGCTTTGGAGGGACGTCAACTCGCTCGAGGCTTTGTAGAACAGACCAACGCTGTAAGGCGAGGAGTTGCTCAAACAGCGAAATCTACTCCCCAGGGCCTGGCATGCTCCGGAACTCTTCGATTACTGGTTACGTCAAGAGTTTCAAAATATTTCTAGCCAGCGAAATGGTGTCGCGCAAGAAATGCTTTTTCATAGGAGTGTATTCAATGTCAGCGACAATTACTATCTAAGTATCCTTCACTCCGCTCTTGTCCTGAGTTGTAAGCTCTTTAGCGTAAGTCAGTGTGGAGCTCTCTTATCTGCATTGAATGTCTAGTCATATTGGCAAGGAATACCGCGACGCAAGATTACGCCGCGGCGAATTGAATCACGACCTTGATGTCAGCGGGTTGTCGCTCGAGCGCCTGCATGAAGTGCTCCGGCTTCTCGCGCCGGGTTATCAGACGCGCCAGCCAGTCGTGCTTCGCTCGCGCCAAGGCTTGACTCGCCCGGTACCAGTGTCGCTTGTTGGCGTTAACGCTGCCGACAACGACATTGTTGCCAAGCACCGCGCGAGTCGCAACATCGGCCGCCGTTGCGTGAACGTTGGTCCCTCCTGTGCCCACTCCAGTGAGGCATAGGATGCCGCCTGGCGCCATGGCTTGGATGGAATCGGCGATTACCTCCCCAACGCCCGTGCACTCGATGATGACGTCGGGCTGAAACCCTATGTCGCCGACCCTGCCCGTGTGATAGATGGCTCCCAAGGCGCGCACGAGCTCGGGCTTCGGTCCCGAGTCGGCGCGATCGAGGACGTGGATCTCGAGCCCACGCTGCGTTCCGATGAGAGCGGCGAGGAGGCCGATCGGGCCTGCACCCGTCACCAGAGCGGTGCGCGGTTCCCAGAAAGCCCGTGTGCCTATTTTGATGACCTGTTCCCACGCCTTCGCTACCACCGTCGTAGGTTCGAGCAATACGCCCAACAGTCCTAGTGAAGGGTCTATCTTGATCGCGTATTCGGGCTCTATCCTCCAGCGTTCGGACATGAAGCCGTCGATTTGCTTGATCCCGCGCTCATTGTACAGTCCGTTCCGGCACATATCCCACTCGCCCACCGCGCAGTTCGGGCAAGGAACCGGGTCGGGACGCCGGACAATACCCGCTATGAGATCTCCCTTCTTCAGGCTTCCGTCCGGGCCGGGATCCAACACGCGGCCGAGCGACTCATGTCCCAAGACGAGGCGCGTCTTGCCCGCAGGCGCCCAGCCGTACTTCCCTTCTACAATCTCAACGTCGGTCCCGCACACTCCAACAGCGACTGTTTCCACGAGCACCGAGCCGTCGCGAACGTCGGGTTCCGCAACTTCTTCGAGGCGCGCGGTTTCAGGCTTCCTTGGTTCCACCGTGATTGCGTTCATATCGCGCGGTCCACTCTTCGACGAGTCGAAGATGCGGCCGGTGAAGCCAGGATTCACTAATTTTCAAGGCTGATGTCAAACAGGATAGGTTAGAAGGCCATGCAACCACGAGCCAATGGTGCTAGTTTTGTAACGCGTGAACGGCCACCATCGTAATATCGTCGCTAGACTCTTCACCCGGCTCGCGAGCTGACCACCGTGACAACTCCTGGAGCAATCGATCCGCTAGCTGATCTGCCGACGTGCTTTGCTCCTCTACGAGAAACTGCCGGAAGCGAGCGTCACCAAATTCAATCTCCGAGGGGTTCGTAGTTTCGGGGATTCCGTCGGTGTAGAGCAAAGCCCAGTCGCCCGGCGCGAAGGGCAACTCGACGGAAGAGTAGGTAGCCATCTTGAATTTGCCGAGAAACAGGCCATTTTCGAGGACATCACGCACGGAGGCTGATGACCTATTCCACAGCAGCAAAGGCGGGTGTCCGGCGCCCGCATACGTGAGGGTGTGCTTCGTCATGTCGACATACATATAGCCAGCCGTGACGTAATGCTGTTGGAACTTTCCGCATAGCGTCTGATTCAAACCCGAGAGCAGTTGTGCGGGATCGTCGGCATGCGCTACCTGCGCCGCCAGCGCAATTTTCAACATCGAGGCAATGAGAGCCGCGGGCATTCCATGACCGGATACGTCGGCAATCAAGATACCAAGGCGTTTGTCGTCAACGACAATGAAGTCATAGAAATCGCCGGCGACTGAGGTCATGGGGATGTACCGCGCCGCAATGTCCAGACCCTTGTTCTTGGGGATCTCGTCGGGAAGGATTGAGAACTGGATCTGCCGCGCGGTTTCTAATTCCTTCTGGATGGCAAGGAGCTGCAATGCGAGCTGTTGGCGAATACCGCGAAGCACGAGGTGCGTTTGTACGCGCGCCTTTACGATCGCTGGCGAGAACGGCTTATGGATGTAATCCACTGCACCGACTTCGAATCCGCGGGTCTCCTCTTCGATTTCCGTCTGCCCGGTAAGAAAGATGACTGGGATGTCTCTTGTTGCGGGTTCCGTTTTCAAACGAGTGCAGACTTCGTATCCATCCATGCCGGGCATCATGATGTCAAGCAGGATCAGGTCGGGCGGAGGATTAATCTTCACCAGTTCCAATGCTTTGGAACCGTGCGTGGCGACGCGAACCTTATAGTCGTCCTTCAAAATTGAATTCACCGCTTGAATGTTCGTTGGCGCGTCATCAACAACAAGCACGGTCTTTTTTTGATCAGGCTGATTCATTCTGCTGGCTCCTATTTGGTTCGCAAAGTCGGGCAATTTCGTCCAGTTTCACCAGCGCTGCCTCAAAGTCGAAGTCATTTATGGTCTCACTCAGGGTATCGAGGTACGGTTTCTGGACAGTGCCTGCTACGGCGGTCTGCAGAGTGCGAAAGGCTTCTTGGGCATCGCCGTCACTCGCCTCGAGCAAGGTTCTAAGGCGAGCAATCGCAACAGCGGCGCTTTCTCCATTGAAAGGCGCTGGTGCCTCCGCAGGGAGGGCGGCGTCGTCGCGCAGTGCGTCGTTGATTAGAGTTACGTTTACTCGTAACGTTGTCGCGAACTGGTCGAGCAGGGCCGGGACAGACTCTTGTTCGTGGCGGATGGCGTTTTCTAACTTCTGGGCTGCAGACTGCACCTCTGTAATTCCCAGGTTCCCGGCAACTCCCTTGACCGTGTGCGCAATGCGCTCGGCAAGCTGCGCATCTCCACCGGCGAGCGCGGCCGAGATTTGTGCGGCGGCATCGCCTTGCTTTACGGCAAACTGCGAAAGCAGATCGCGGTAGAGCCGCTGGTTGCCCGCAACCCGTTTGAGGCCATTGGTGAAATCGATGCCGGCGATCTGTTGCAGAGGAATGTCTTCGGCCCGTTTTGTTGTTTGGGGTTCAGACACGGGCTGTGACTTTGGCTTGGCCCAGCGCAGCACGGTCGCGAACATCGCATCGGGATCGATCGGCTTCGAAATATGGTCGTTCATTCCTGCGTCGAGACAGCGCTGGCGCTCTTCGACGAGGGCGTGCGCAGTCATTGCGATGATTGGCAGGTTCTTTAGTCGCGGATCACTTCGGAGCAGCTTGGTTGCCGTAAACCCATCCATCTCCGGCATGTGGATATCCATCAAAACAATGTCGAAAGCCGGAGTCTGCTCTCCTCCCGTTAGAAGCTTGACCGCTTCGCCACCGTGGTTGGCAACGGTCACAGTGGCTCCCGCGCTCTCTAATAGTTCCGTCGCAATCTGTTGGTTCACCTCGTTGTCTTCGACGAGCAGAATACGAATCCCTCTCGCATCGTGAACGGGAGTTGTTCCTCTTTTCGCGCGAGGAGCCAAGTCCTCGGGCGCCGTTAACCCGAATAGATTGACCAGTGTGTCGTACAACAATGACGAACTCACCGGCTTTAGTAAATAGCCATCGAGTCCAATCTCTTCCGACCGCGCCATTATGTCTTCGCGGCCGAAGGCAGTGACCATCACGATCTTCGGGACGTTCTTTAAACGATCGTTGCGTTTGATGATCCGGCTGGCCTCAAGGCCGTCCATCCCAGGCATGTGCCAATCCATTAACACCAGCCGATAAGGATCCTGAGAGTCTGCGGCGGCGATTTCCCGTATCGCATCCTCGCCGGAGGAAACTGATTCGGCTCTCAGCGCGAACACCCGAAGGGCGTCGGTAAGAACCTCGCATGCTTGCGCATTGTCGTCTACAACGAGAGCGCGAATGCCGGCAAGTTCCGGGATGAGGCGCTTCCTTTTTTCGCCCGATCCGACGCCGAACCAGGCCGTGAAGGAAAAGGTGCTGCCGGCTCCGGGCTGGCTCTCGGCCCAAATGCGGCCGTCCATCATTTCGACTAATCGCTTACTGATCGAGAGTCCAAGCCCGGTGCCGCCGTATTTTCGCGTTGTCGACGCATCGGCCTGCGAAAATGCCTGAAACAGGCGGGCGCTCTGCTCAGGTGTCATGCCGATACCCGTGTCGCGGACGGAGAATTTGAGCTTGACACGATCTGTGCGCTGTTCTTCGACCGCAACCGTCACGAGCACTTCGCCGCGTTCGGTGAATTTGACCGCGTTGTTGACCAGGTTGATGAGGATTTGGCCGAGACGCAGGGGATCGCCAACAAGATTTGGCGGAATATCGTGCTGTGCGGAGATGAGGAACTCGAGATTCTTATCCTGAGCCTTCTGGGAAACGATACTCGACAGGTTTTCGAGCACGTTTTCAAACTGAAAATCGATTTTCTCGATGTCCAGCTTGCCGGCCTCGATCTTCGAGAAGTCGAGAATGTCATTGATAATTCCGAGCAAGGCTTGCGCGGCATTTTTCACCTTTGTCAGATAGTCGGCCTGCTTTGGAGAGAGATCTGTCTTCAAGGCGAGATGCGTCATTCCGATAATGGCGTTCATGGGCGTTCGAATTTCGTGGCTCATGTTGGCCAGGAAATCGGACTTCGCCTTGGTCGCGGCCTCGGCCGCTTCTTTGGCCACAGCCAATTCCGCGGCCTGCGCCTGGGTACGGCCAAGCAGCCTGTTGGTCTCCAGCCTACTCACAAGAATCGTCGTGTTAAGAGCGACTGTGGGCAACAGGGCATCAAGAAGTATCTGCTGGCGTTCCGAGACTGCGGCCGAAGGCGCAAGTTCGATCACGGCCAGCACCGCGTCCTGAAGCACAACGGGCACGTAAAGCACGCAGGCAGGCGCCACGGTGCCGACGCCCATAGAGACATGGAGAGATTCACCGGCAGTGGGCACGATCTGCAGGCTGCGCCGCTCCGCAGCGGCCTGCCCGACTAATCCGTGGCCCACGTGGAACTCTCGCGGCTCGGCAGAGAGGTCCGTCGCGAAAGCGCCCACGCGGGTAAAGCGCGCGTGAGTGTCGTCCGCCAGATAAAACGCCCCGTACAGCAGATCCACGCTTGCAGAGATGCGCGACAACAAAGTTGCGGCAAAGGCCGGAAAATCCTCTGCGGACTGCAATGTCTGAGTCATGAGCGCCACTTCGCTCTTTACCCAGGTCTGCGTTTCGCGCTCGCGTGCGGCAAGCTGCAGCTTCTCCAGGGCGCGGCTCATCTCGCCGATCTCGTTGGGACGGGCGAGATAGGCGATGGGCCGGTCCAAACGTCCTGCGGCCACATCCAGAATACGGCTTCGAAAAGACAGTACGACATTGATGACTTCGAACTGCACGATGAAAAGCGCAAGGGCCAAAGACGTGAGCATCCCCAGTACGATTACGACCCACGTGATGAGAATGGTGCGATGCGTTCTGGAGGTGAGATCGGCAGACTTCTGATCGACGCTGATCCGCATGTCTTGTTCCAGGTGCATGAGCGCGTCTTGAGTTTTGGCCATCTCTGCGTCGGAGATGGTGCGCATGAGCTGCATTGCCTTTTCGTTGTCTTGAGCCTGGGTTGCTGCCCGAACTGGGCGCGAATCGGAAGCGGTTTGATCGAACAACGACTCAGCCGCATCGATCGCCGGATGTGTAGCCGGACTATCGCGCCGGGCCTCATCCAGAGTGGAGTGAAACTCGGCCGCCGTGTGGTCGAGCTCCGCATCGATGACCTGCATCCGGCTGATGCTGAGCTCCGCCACCTCTTTATAAAGAAGCTGGCCGAACTGGCTGTTCAACGCTCTTGCGGCTGTTACGCTTTGGAGAGCCTTTATGTCCTTATCGATTAGGTCGCTGTACCAGGTGTCGATTCTTGACATCTCGATCGACGCATACAAAGCGGCCGCAACCACCATAACGGCGAGCGGTAGTAGAGCGATGAGCAGTGTGTTCCGGATTTTGAAGTTCGCTAGGACGCCCATTGCAATGCTATTCAGGTTTTCTTTCTAGTTCTATGCTACGGCCAAGAAACAGACACCGAAATTCGTCCACTCCCGTGACGCGGCGTAGCTCTCTAAGCGCGAAGAAAGGAATAAATGCAAAGAACACGACCAACGAGAGCGCCATGAGTTCTCCAGGGATGACTACGGAATGGAGCGCGCCGAGCAGGTTTTGCCCCTGAAGCAAGCTCCGGACGGTGCCTTCGAGGATATGAACGATCAAATAGAATATCGCAAATATCGCGGCCTTGTGGATGGTGGGGACAACCAAGGGCTTGCCCTCGGAACTCTTGCCAACCTTTGCAATCTCCCCGATCAGAATGACTTTAGACAGAACGAGTGCATTCACCAATGCTCCCGCCAAGGCTGCTCCGTAGGAGAAGGGCTGCTTTCCACATGCTCCCTCTATGTACTGCCGGAAGATGGCAAATGAGACCAGGAATGGTGCGAGAAACAGCAACACCGTCAGGAGTTCGACCATTTCATGCCGGCCTTTTTTCTTCCATTCAACGATGTTCATGTGCTGGCTCCGTATACCCCTTCGGGATGACAGCAGGCGACGGCATGGCACACTATTTCTTGCGACAACGAAACCGAGCTCTCAGGGGACCTCGATCGTTTAGCATGCAAGGGAGCAGATATGAACCAATCCTTACTACAGACCGTGGTTAATATGCCTCTCCTCTTGTTCGTGACATTCTTTTTACTGTTTTGGCTTTCCGCTTGGATTGGATTCAAGCTCCGAAAAGATCACACGGACGAGCCCGAAGGGTTCAGTGTTGTTCTGGGCGCAGTCCTGACCCTGCTGGGGTTAATCATTGGATTTACATTTTCCATGGCAATCGGCCGGTATGACCAGCGAAAGAATTACGAAGAAGAAGAGGCCAATGCGATCGGGACAGAGTACGTGCGGGCAGATCTGCTACCTGCTGCGAGTGCAGGAAACGTACGTTCTTTACTCAGCAAATATCTCGATCAACGCATTTTGTTCTACGGGATGCGCGATCAGAAAGAACTTCTGCAGATCAATGCGACAACCGCGCGCTTACAGAATGACCTGTGGTCTGCGGTTCAGGCGCCTGCATCAGCCCAGCCAAGCCCTGTCATCGCCCTTGCCGTTGCGGGCATGAACGACGTGCTGAACTCGCAGGGATACACGCAGGCTGCCTGGTGGAACCGCATTCCACTTGAAGGTTGGGGGCTTATGGCCTTTATCGGCATCTTTGCGAATGTGCTGCTCGGTTACGGGTCGCGTCGTGCCAAGACAAAGAGAGCGCTGCTGCTGGTCCTTCCGCTCATGTTATCGGTGTCGTTCTTCCTGATCGCCGACATTGACAGCCCGCGGCGGGGACTCATTCGTGTCAGACCGCAGAACCTGCTGAGTCTTTCGCAGTCGCTGCATCCGTGAACGTCACCTGCCGAAGCTCCAGCTCAGGCCAGACGTGGTTCCGTAATCGCTCGTCGAGAAGCGCGGCGGCGGCTCCGTATCCCAACTGCCGTAAAAAGTCGTCGTCCAAGATACGTTGCCGAAGAGCTTGACAAAGTAGGACGCATTGGTATTGACGTGAAGACGGCCAGGTTCAGAGAGCGCAGGAAAAAGCTGGGCACTGATGTTCAACTTGGTCTTGCTGAATCGAAAGAGATTAACCTCCATTGCGATCAGCCCCGCAGCGACGTTTTGTACGGGCTGGGGAACATCGATTTGGCGATAGTTTGTGCTCTGCCAGGCAAGGCCGCCCATCAACTCGATTTGAGTACGATTCGTGTCCTTCAAGAAGCGACCAATGCCGGCACCCAGGGATGTTTGCAGTCGGATTCCTTGAACGGAGCTTTGCAAGAAGCTTCCAAGCCCCCCGTAAAAGTAGTTGGCCCATGGCAGCAGTCGATACGCGTTTAAAGTTAGCAAGTTGCGAGTGGATGTCCTTGCGCCACTATTGTCC
>JBAUZG010000090.1:0-15678 GCA_049585195.1 Bryobacteraceae bacterium
TTGCCCGATTTCCCGTATACCCTCATCATCGAAACCATCATCCGTTGCGAAGCGGCGTCGGTCTTCGAAACCTTCATTCGAAGCGGCCAGGTCGACCAGCTTGCCGATCCCACACAAGCCAACGGTCTGAAAGCCGCTCTGAATTACTCTGCCAGTGACTACTTGAAAGCCATGCGCGTTCGAGCTCAAATTCAGCAAGCCTTCCGCGAGGTTTTTTCGAACGTCGACGTGCTGGTCGCGCCCAGCCGCTTCAATCTTCCAGAAAAGATAGACCAGCCCTTCGATGAACAGAGACGCAGCCGTCCCCCACAGCCCCAAGAAAAAGGCGTAGGCTCAGGACTCGTCCCCGCTGCCAACCTGTGCGGCCTGCCCGGCCTCTCCGTCCCCTGCGGCTTCGCCGAAGGCCTCCCCATCGGAATGCAATTCGTCGGCCCCGCCTTCTCCGAAAACACCCTCCTCGCCTTCGGCCGCACATTCCAAACCCTAACCGACTTCCACAAACAACGCCCGCCCGTCGCATAACTTTGGGCATTTCGGCATCGGGGCCAGTCGATGCGCTCCAACGACATACGAACGATCTCGGTAGCGCTGCGATGCAGGTCCCGATAATACACCGGCCGAACGAGCCGGGTATGGGGCCAAACGCTTTCAGATTTTTTGCTAATCGTGAGCTTGAACATTCGAAGCCAGAACCCATGGGCCGCCCCACAAAGCGATGGCGATGAACAGACTGGACCACTCATCGGGACTATGTGGGCCGCTTCCACCATAGAGCCCCAGAACTGTTCTGGGCAGATGAAGTGTTAGAACCCAAATCGCAAACATGAGTCCGATACCGGCCGCGCCCCAGCGCAGTAGGAAATTGAAGCCGATGCTTAAACCGGCCGCTACGAATCCAGCACCGAAGAACGCGATCCAGAACACGTGCCACGGAATCCACGGCGGTATCAGCCTCCCGATGGGCGCAAGAGCGAGGAAATGGTCCACCCCAAACACGATAAGCGACACCGCGAGCAGATAGCGACTCGCGCGTGCAAGCCAGCTTGGTATCGCGTCCTCGCCCGGTAAGAGCCAAGCGAGAGTCGCAATCGCGAGAGGCTCAAACACTTGGGTGCGGAGGGTCATACTGCCTGGAGTCGCGGCATATTTCGGAACTTCGAAAACTAAGGTGTACAGGAACAGCAGACCGCCCAGCGTCATCGCCGCCGTTCGCACCGTACGCTTGAACAGAAGACCCACCCCGCAGGCTGCCAACACCGGCCCTAATATGTTTCCGAAGCGGTCGGTCTCAATGAGGGTCCCCACCAGCGAGCCTGCGCACACCAACGTCTCTATCCCCAAGGCGATGATTGCGAGCGAAAACAAAATGTGGCCCGAACGCAGCAGCGTGTCAGCCGCCCGTTCGCGATGCATTCCTTCCGTCGAGTTTGTTTCGGTCATCGTCCTTTTCCTCGGAAAACTATCAATCTAGCCTTGTTCCATGTTTACCGCCAGCCAGGATCGGCGCTACGACTTGAACCGTAAGCGTAATCCCTGTGCACCTTCGGGTGGATATCGGTGCAATTAAGCGCGGCATTCGTTCTGCTTTGAAAAATTTTCGCTTGACGTTACTATATACTCACGTTACTATAGGGTCACGTAAGGAGCCGGCTTGCCCGTGACAATTGACGACTTGACGCTGGATATGTCCCTGAGCATTGACATCAAGGCGGACATTGGAGACGTCTTTCGCAGCGTGCTGCACCGGCTCGGTGACGGTTTTACAAACCCTCAAGGTGAATCGTTGCAGATGACGATCGAGCAATGGCCGGGCGGCCGGTGGTTCCGTGATCGAGGCAATGGCATCGGCCACCTTTGGGGACACGTGCAGGTGATCAAGCCGCCCGTACTGCTGGAATTGAGCGGCCCTCTGTTCATGTCGTACCCGGCGCTGAACCATATCGAAGTGAAGCTCGAACAGCGTCCGGGAGGAACCCATGTGGATTTCCGTCACCGCGCCATCGGCTTCATCGATCCGGCGCACCGGCCGGGGATGACCACCGGCTGGAAGCACGTGCTGGACAGAGTCGCCGAGGACTGCTCCACGCACGCGCGCGGGAAACGGAGTTAATGTGCCCGATGACGAACTTGACGGCGTGTGGAAAGCGTTGTCCGACAACACGAGGCGATCGATTCTCGACCTCTTGCGGCAAGGCCCCCGAACGACGACCCAGATCGTCGAGGCTTTTCCGCACCTGAGTCGCTTCGGAGTGATGAAACACATTGAGGTGCTCCGTGGCGCCGATTTGATTCACACGCGTGAAGAACGCCGGCGGCGGATCAACTCATTGAACGTAGTACCGATCCGACAAATTTATGAGCGCTGGGTGGGCCGCTTCGAAGAGTTGTGGGCGAGCCATCTGTTGCGCATCAAAGAAGACGCTGAAGCAAAAGCTACGGGAACTCACATCCTTGAGGCACAAACGAAGAGGCGCCCGAAAGCGGGCTAACTGATAACGCCGTACGAACCAGAAAGGAGAAGGAGGAGACACAAGCGATGACGACACACAAGACCGGAACAAGTGAAGAGTGGCTCGCAGCGCGGCTCGAGCTGCTCAAGGCGGAGAAAGAGTTAACGCGGCGCAGCGACGAGCTGGCGCAGCGGCGGCAGGAACTGCCGTGGGTTCGGATCCACAAGGAGTATCGATTCGAGACCGACGAAGGGAGCGCCTCACTGGCGGACCTCTTTCGAGGACGCTCGCAGCTCCTCGTCTATCATTTCATGTTCGGGCCCGACTTCAAGGCGGGGTGTCCGTCCTGCTCGTCGATCGCGGACGGCTTCAACGGGTTCGCCATGCACCTGGCCAATCACGACATGATGCTCTGGGCGGTCTCGCGGGCGCCGCTCGCGAAGTTGCAGGCGTACAAACGGCGGATGGGGTGGATGTTTCCCTGGGCGTCCTCGGCCGGTGGCGACTTCAACTTCGACTTCTCCGCCTCGTACACTAAGGAGCAACAGTCCGAGGGTATCGAGTATAATTTCCACCGCGAACCGGAGTTGCAGTGGCGCGCCGGTCAGGAGGGTGGCGGCGAGGGGGCGGAAGCCCAGTTTGCGGCCATGTGCGGGATCGACGCGGCCATATATACACGCGAGAGGCCGGGTATGAGCGCGTTCGCGCTTGAAGAGGGCGTTGTTTACCACACCTATTCCACCTATGCGCGCGGTGTGGACGCCCTCTGGGGCATGTACCAGTGGCTCGACCGAGCCCCCAAGGGGCGCAACGAGACGGGCGTCTGGTGGCGCCGCCACGACGAGTACGACAAGCGCTGAGCAACATCGTGGTTGTCGTCGCGTAACGGCGCGACGGAGATCAGAACGCATCGATTCCGAGCGATCAACTCATTGAACGTAGTTCCGATCCGGCAAATCTACAGCGGGGCTCGAATGGCATCGAGATCGAGGCTCTTCGCCGCCGCATGCGAAAGCGCTCCGAGACGACAGGCGCGGAGCGCCTACGGCCCGGCGCAGCCGGACGCGCCCGCTAACTGCAAGGACATTCTGTCAAGGACTGTTCCGCCAAAACCGAAAAAGTGCCGATTTTTAAAAAAAGCCGATCGGATTGGTGAAATCGCTAGAACCAAAGAACGAAAATAGCATTACTTCGAAGCCAAGTCTGTGTCCGCTCGCGCACTCTTTAGCAAGGCGCTTGAGTAAGTCAGTGGACTTTCCCATGGTCCATGGATTCGTTTCGAGCGATTTACGCAAATGACGCCGTCCACGTTCGAGATTGGCCTCACACCTGCTATGACAACGACAACAATCAACCGTTAACCGAATATCCTCCAGCCTGGCTGTACAAGCTGCAGGCTCGCGTAGGGGAGATCTTGCCGGAGGTGTCTAATGACCCGATTCAATTGGCTTGCCCAAGCCTGGCATGGCTCGAACCGTGTGACCAGAAGCTTGCTGAAATTCCTTCAATCAACAATCTTCGCGCCTTTCATCGCGTCGATTGTGGGTCTTGTGTTTCTCGGCCGGCTTTTCGGGATTTTCACCGGACCCGACAGCTATTTGATCTATTTTGTCGGTCCGCTCGGCGGCGACGCCAGTATGGTGAAGATGGAGAATATCTTTCGCAAGGCGGCTCCGCGCTCCATCGACGGGGTTCCTATTAAATTCGAGGAAATCGACGACAGCGGAGTGCCGGCAAAGGCGCAACGCATCGCAAGCCGCCTCGCGGCCGACCGTCGGACGCTGATGGTTGTCGGCCACATTTTGAGTTCGACTACGAAAGAGGCGCTTGCCATATACATGAAAGCCGATCCCAGGATACCGGTCATTCTAACGACCGAAACGAATCCCGAAATCCTGCCCGCAAGCGATGATCCTGATGAGGAATTCCCGGTTTTTCGCTTATCTCCCACCGACGACGACCAGGCATCAAGCGCTTATGCGTTCGCGATAGAACGGCATGCCAGGAACTTCTGGGTTGTCCAGGGCTCTGGCAATGAAGTCTACACGGAATACCTGGCCAACAAGTTTCTCGAAGACGCTCAACGCAATTCGACAAAAGTCCTGCTGGTTTCATCCGTGAACAATTCACCCTCCGCGCATACCATCGAGCAACTCGGGGTTCAATGGGTGTTTTTCGCGGGAGACTGGAAGGACGGTTTGACCCTGATCCGCGAAGTCAAGGCGTTGCATATAACAGGCATCAAATTTATCCTGAGCGATGGCTGCGCTAGTCAGGAACTCCTGAACAACGGGGGCGACGACGTTAACGACGTCTATGTCATGCACCAGCTCACAGCCGAGCAATTTAACCCGCCCAAAAACAGCCACGCCGAGGACGACAATCATGGCTACGGTCTTTACGCCACCTATGCCCTGGCGATCATTGACCGCCTCCTCGAGAAAGCGGATCAGCGATTCGACCAGATAGCGCGCGAGGATTTCTGGTTCTCGCATATGGTCCACACCGCCCTCAATATCCACCGGGTTTCCGACGCGCGAAGGGTCTTGATCAGATGCATGAACAGGTCAATGGGCAGTCCCTTCCGGATGTCGGACGGCAAGGAGTTCCGGTTCCGAAAGGATGCCACCAGGGAACGTGCGCAGTTCTACACCTGGCAGATCAGAAAGCATGAATTCACTGCCTCGGATACGCCCAACCCGGCGCACGCGCCCGAACAAAACCTGGCCCGCGCCCGCACGCCGGAACGTCTGTTGGCCGACGCTCAGTAAGGTGGATTGGTCTCAACGTCGCGGACTGAAAGTCACGTGTCCGCGTAAACGAGTTCGCTGATTGTTTGAACTGGTCTCGGGAGGACAGTAATGATCAACCAAAACTATTCACTCGTATAGTTGATTTCTAACCCACGGACCAGTCTCATCGAGGTCGCTAGGACAACCGCTGAAAGCGCCAGGAGTCCAAGGATTGCGATATATGCAGATATGGGCTGGGCATTCGAGGCCAGCAGCGCGATTAGCGGCGGCATTCCGGGGTCGATCGGAATCTGCACCGGGCACAGCGACTTTAGATAGTAAATCACGCTTATCTTTTTCAGCAGCGAAGGGAGAATGGGGTTCGCTGCTTCCCAAATCAGAACGAAAGCCGAGGGAATGATCGGGTTTCGGAAGAGAAGACCAGCTGCGAGAAAAACGCTTCCGTATCCCACGCAAGCAAGAACTGTAACGCCGACATAGGCTAAGATCTGAGCGATGCCGTGGTTCTGAAACAGGTAGCGGGCATTTGCATTCGAATCGAACTGGACCAGCATGGCCGCGATCTGGAACGCCGTGCTGGTCGTGAAGATCACTGTCGCGGCGAGTAAGCCTGCCAGATACTTGCCGGCGACTAACACTTCACGTCGAATGGGAGCGAGCAAGTAGAAATGTATGCTCTTGTCCAGCATCTCCCCGCGGAACAGGTTCATGAAGATGCCGAGACAACCGAAAAAAACAGCAAGCCGCAGAAAGAAGAACTGGAATACACCGGCGAAAATGTAAGTGTCCTGTCCCAGACTGACCCCCGAGTTGAGACTGGTTCCTTCGACCACTCCGTTTTTGAGCCACACGATCAGTTCCGTGCGGCCATCCGAGTATTGCAGGCTCTCGAATGGAGTGACTTCAATTTGACCCCGCCCCTTGCGCATCGTTCTGACTTGAGTTCGCGAACCAGCCGGGTTGCCGAGCGAGGCAATCACTTCATCGCGCGTCATTCCTTCATGGATGGATGAGAAATCGGCCGTCGTGAGCGGCCTGCTCGATTGCTGCGCCATTTCGTGACGAACACCGCGAAGATGTATCTCAACCAGTGAATGCGCGAGAAACAGCGCTGCCGGGGCAAAGGCCAACAGGTAGATCCACAAACCGCGCCTGGCGAAAAAAGTCTTCTTGAGTTCGAGCCGGACGACTGCCAGAACCTGCGCGCGCCAGAGCTGGTTCATCGTGTCGGCTCCTCGGTTCCGATCAGGTATTCGTACACGGAGTTCACATCGTCATCTATGGGAGCGACGGACTCGATCGCGATGCCGTCCAGAGCGATTTTGTTCATTAACAGATAAAAACGGCTCGGACTCCAGGTCTTTACGATGAGGCCGAGCCTGTCATTGTGGAGACGTGCTTCGACCACGTGATCCTGTTGAAACAACCGCGCAGCGACATCGGACGGGCGATCGCATCGTATCAGGATCTGCATAGGTTTATCTTGAATTTCCTCCCGTACACCCTGAATGTTGCCTTCAGCTACCACATAGCCGCCGTTCATCAAAATCACCTGGTCGGAGATGATGTCCACCTCGTGTAGCACGTGGCTCGACAGAATAACGTGGCAGCCGCGCTTCGCCAACGACCGGAATAACGCGATGGTCTCGGCGCGCACTAGCGGATCGAGCCCATTCAAAGGTTCATCGAGGACGAGGATTCGCGGATCGTGCGCGAGGGCTTGCGCCAGCCGAATCCGTTGCCGCATTCCTTTGCTGTAGCTCCCGACTTTCCGGTGCGCGGCCTCGTTTAGCCCGACGCAGTTGATGGCTTTTGAGGCGAGCTCATCGCATGTTGCGCGGTCGTACCCGAATAGCAATAGATAAGAGTACAGAAACTGATACCCCGTGAGCCCTTTGGGAAACGAGTCGAACTGAGTGCAGTAGCCGACGATGCGGAACAACTTTTCGGGTTCCTCCGGAGTCATATCGAGGATACGGATGCGGCCGCGTGAGGGGCGAATCAACCCGGTCATGAGATTCATGAGCGTAGTTTTGCCTGACCCGTTCGGACCAACGAGACTCGTGATCCCGGGCGGAATCGACAGACTGACACGGTTTACACCCAAAACGTCTCCATAGAACTTGGAAACGTCCTCAAAAACGATGAGATCGCTCACCGGACCACCTCGTTCGGTTTCAGCTTCCGCATCACCAGCAGCAGGCAGAGGCTTAGAAAAACCAGCACTGCGATCCAGGCTTCGCCGACGGGAAGGGAAACCGGGTTCTGCGCGCGCAGCAAATCACTCCATATCACCGAAACGAGATTGCTTATATCGAAGAGATAGCCTTGCTTTGTCCGTAATACCGCGTTGATCGCCTGAGCGAATCCCGCTCCCACGAAGAAAACCGCGAGTAGAAGTGCGCCGGCCGCAATCCGCCATTTGACCCACGCGGAAAGCGCCATGGACAGTAGCGAAAGGACCAGAATCCAGATGAGCGAACCCAGAAATATGCCGCTGGCGATCCACAGATTATCGAGCGCCCACTGCCAGCCGGACAGACTGGCCTGTACGAAGAAAATGATAAGCCCAGGCAGCCAGGTGATCTCCGAAAGAACTATGAAAAGCACTGAGCACTTACCGAGCACATATTCCGTTCGCGAGAGAGGACGGCAGAGATAGAGAGTAAGCGCGCCATTTGCCAGATCGGGTGAGATAAGCCCAGGTCCTATGAACGCTGTCAGGATGAACGAAAACGCGCTTTGGACAGTTAGATAGACCAGAAAAAATGGCCCGTTGATGTCCAGGCGCAGGGCTTGGCTGGCGCGCTCTCCGAGGAAACTGATCACGCTAAGGTTCGCGTTCGCGTAGACTCCGAGCAGGCACAGCAAGGGGAAGAAAAAGCAGAGGACGAAGAAAGCTGTCGAGCCTTGCGAGTGAAACAGTGCACGCCGGGACGCGCGATACAAGACGAAAAAGCGGGACCACGCCGGTGTCGTGGCGCCTGAGTAACCGCGATAGGTGCGCTTATAAACTGCCATCGCTGTTCTCCATCGCCTTCAGGAAGATATCCTCGAGCGTGTCACGGCGGAAATTCAGACGGCGGATTTGGACATTCTGTTCGCCGGCAATGCGATAGATATCCCTGATTTCGACGTTTTCGGCCAGTACAATCTTGAGGCGGTTCAGTGGTCCAGGTGCGCATTCGGAGCCGGTCGCTTCCACGGCGGTCAGAAAATGCTCGTTTTCGCCCTGAAGCTCGAGCTCGAGAAAGCGGCGGTTCAAACGCCGTTCATTCTCGAGGTTCGAATAGTGAACAATGCGGCCGTTCTTTAGGATCACCACTTCTTCACAGGTTTCCTCAACATCGCGCAGCAGATGAGAGCACAAAACGATATGCATCTTCCCGCTGTCGCGCATTTCGCGCACCAGGCGGATCATTCGCTGCCGGGCCGGTGGATCCAGCCCATTCGTTGGTTCGTCGAGGATCAGAAGCTTCGGTCCGTGCGCGATTGCTTGCGCCAGTTTTGCGAGCTGCTTCATGCCGAGCGAATATGTGCCGAGCTTGCGGTAACGCGCCTCTCCGAGACCCACATAGAACAGCGCTTCGTGCGCACGCTCGAGAGCCATTTCCGGTGGCAGACCGGACAGCTCCGCCATCAACCGAATGAAAGCAACGGCGGTCATTTTGCTGATAAATGCATCATTCTCCGGCATGTAGCCGATGAGCGCTCGAATCCTCCGCGCGTCTTTACGGATATCCGCTCCAAACACGTGAGCCGATCCGGCGGCAGGCGGCCAGAATCCAAGCAGGGTATTAATCAGTGTGGATTTACCTGCGCCGTTG
This sequence comes from Bryobacteraceae bacterium, assembly GCA_049585195.1. Classification (GTDB taxonomy): domain Bacteria; phylum Acidobacteriota; class Terriglobia; order Bryobacterales; family Bryobacteraceae; genus KBS-96. The sequence continues at coordinate 9,031 of JBAUZG010000090.1, forward strand.
GGTCCGAGCAAACCAACGGTACGGCCTGAGAAAGAGCAGTTGAGATCGCGCAAAACTTCCCGCCCGCCGAGGCGAACACTCAGGCCGCGAACTTCGATCACCGGTGGTGCGCCACCCCCGGCCGTCTCTGTCGAGGCAGTTCCAACACCTTCAACTAATGCCGGACGTGTGCTCGTGCGTGGCGTACCCATCCCGTGCTCTAATTTCGGGTCTGCTGCTGCGATCGCGCGGCCGCTGCCATTGTGCTCCGAGCGCTGGAGGCAATCAGCGGTATCACGGGCCTCCCTTGGGCAATGCCTATAAGGGTACCGAGATTGAATCCAAGGAATGACGATTTTGTCGCCGCAACGATGCGATCCGGCTCACCGTAGAGGCAGATCAACCCGGGATCGGTGTTGGCCAGAATCGCGCTGAGCGATTGTTGTTGTGCTGAGGTCAACGGTGCCGCACGCGTCAACTGATTGGCAATCGGTCCGAGCGAACTGCCGGCGTTATGGTAAATGATCGCAGAAAAGTTTGTATAGCTGTCCGCCGGAAGTTGATTCTGAAACCTCGAAGAGCTTACAAGCGTATAGCCGGTCTGACGATTTTGGATCGCTTGCAGCAGATTTCCCTCGCTGGGTCCGGCAAGCAGATAGCCATCAACAAAGGTGTAGTATCCCGTCGCATTAGCGACCTTCTCGCTTCGTATCCAATAGAATGTTCGCGAGTTGACTTGCTCGCTTCCAGTCGTCAGCTTGCCTGTGTTGTCCGTTGCGCGCTGATTGTAGTCGTTCACCAACGTGGCGACTGTTTGCTGAAGACGAGCGGGATCGTACAGCTCGATCACCAGTTTCCACGCAGGTACCGGCAGCAACGGGCCGTCGATAGCAATTGTAGCGTCGCCTCCAAACGCGCCCGCGAGGTCGTCGGCGAGATTGACGCCAAGCTGATTTTGAAGGTTGCTGAAGCGCTGCGAAGCGCCTGGGTTCGATTGCGATACAGAGCTGATGAGCTCGTTGACAACAGTTCGAGGGTCCTTCATGATCACCGCCGCCGCAAAAGTCGCATCGGGAGAGACAAAATCAAGCGAACCCATGGTGCTTGGCGCGCCCAGCCACGATGCGAGCCCTTGCCGGTTAGCCGCAAACGAAAGAGCTGCACGCATTTCCGGTTTGCCGCCGGCATCGCGGCGCTCGAGCACAAGGTATTGCGCACTGTCGAATCCCGATGGAACGCTTCTTGGGTTGTTTACGGATTTCTGGACGATTTGTTCCATGTCGGCAGCGAAAACATATCCGGCGCCGGTGGCATAGGCATGCGAAATCCTGCTGAAGAATGGTGTCTGCGTAAAATGACCGGAGCCCGGATTCGAAATAACCTGCTCAACGCCGCGTAGCTCCTGAAGATCGGGGGACGCCACGGCAAAGCCATTATCGAGACAGACAAACAAGGACCGGCCGCTGTTCGGGACCGGAGTGGCCGACCCGCTGACGATCTGTATTCCGTCGCTTGTGAAGGCGTTCTGCTCGAGGTATTCTGCCAGCCCGGTCTGCCGCACTTGGGCCAGGAAAACCGGCGCCCCATATTGATGCGTCGCGTTGGTGGGAACTGCGACGACAATCTCATCGCCCAGATACTGGCTGATAGAACTGATTTGCGTCAGTAACTGATCGATACGATTGCTCTGCGATGCCGCTTGTTGCTGCCACCATTGACGGAGAACATCGCTCTGTTCCAACCGCTCGTCAAAAATGCGCTTTGCCTCAGCCACTGTGCCGCCCAGATTGGGAATCGCGGCGTACACAACGGTATTGTCCGGCAGGTACGATGCGAGCGCAGACTCATATCGAACTGCAGGCGAAGGAATGGCCTGTAGCTGCTTCTGCAGGCTAGTCAATTCACTCAGCAGACTGAGATAGTAATCGGCATTCTGGCTCCAGGCAAACTCCGTCGATATAGGCACGACCCTTAGCCGGTAGTCGGTTGCAAACTGCTGGCCTGCATGCAACTGCACTGTCTTTTCCGGTTGTACAACCTGAGCAGAACCCCTGGCGAATGCAATCCGTGTACCCTTTGTCCCTCGATTGACCGAAAACACGGCGTTCTTCACCGGCACGACAACATCGCCGGCCCGGACGAAAAAGTTCTTTTGGCCATCATCGGGTGTCTGAACAATCATGCGGCCGCGCTCGAGATTCACGCCCGAGCCGCTCCAGCCGTTGGTTAGAGAGATGTCAGACCGTTCGCCCATCTCGATTCGGATGCCGCTGATCAGATGCAGAATCGCTCGCGATCCTTTGGCCGTCCTCAGGTCATCGGCATTGGCAATAACCGTTCCTGCAGCTACCAATGACGAGCCGACATCAGAGACTCGATATAACGTTCCTTCGACGCTCTCGATTGTTGCGCGCACAGTATGCTGCCCGGGCAGAAGACCTTTTAATCCAGCAGTAACACCGAGGGCGAGGCCGGCAGCGAGGCACGCGGCGACCGCCCACGGTACAAGCGAAGTCCTCTTTCCTGGCCGGGTGATGCCTGGTACCAAACCGACTTTGGTGTCTGGATCTGCCTGGCGTGCTTCCTGCAGAGCGCGCCTGCATTCCACGCAATGGCTAATGTGATCCTCGAATAACGACAGGCGAGCTGGCGTGAGTGAACGCGTAAGGTACGCGGGAATGAGGCTCTGGAAATCGGCGCACCCCCTGATGCGTTCCACGGGCTCCGGCAGGATGGCGGAGTCGAATACGTTACGGAATACACGCCTCGCGGCTGACCGGATGGTCTCATCATCCATAGACTCAGCTCGAATTTCTGCGATTGCCTGGTCAAGGTTGTCGTGACTCATAATCGGCCCTCAAAATACGAACGAATTTCCTTCTGCAGCTGCCGCCGAGTACGATGCAACGTGACGGCGACCAGCACCTGCGAGATCTCGAGTGTTCGGGCGATCTGCTGATTGGTAAAGTCCTCGAGATACCGCAGCGCGAAGATTTCGGCGGCGCGCGGACTCAGCCGCGCAAACGCTCGCCGCAAACATTCCCGGATTTCGTTCGCGTGCGATTCTTTGGTAGGAACGGAAATCTCGTCGAGCGGAACCGCGGAGCTCGTCTGCTTCGCCCTGAGCACGTCCAACGATGCATTGACGGCAGCGCGCCGGAGATAGCTCTCCTCATCTGACAGCTGATGCCCCGGCGAACGGCGTATCAACCGCAGAAAGATATTCTGCAGAACGTCCTCCGCATCTGCGGCATTACCCGTAAGGCGATACGCGGTCCGAAATACCATGCCGTGATATTGGTCGAATAGCCGGCTGAATTCCGCGAGGTTACTGTGAACCGTCTTTCCTCCCGTCGCCAACTGCAACATGCCACTCCTGTCTCGCTCGTAACTAAAGACGGGAGATCAGCTCGATTATTACAACAGCTCGAAAAAATCTTTCTTTATCAAAAATTCTTGAACCCGAATACGGCCGGCTTTCGTACTCAGCTGCATGGGAGCAACGCGCTGTGCCTTGGCGTGGGTCGCATCAGTCTCACTCTTGAGCGTGGCCGGCACCGCACGTGCGGCGATTCACTTTGAGAATTTTGCATCCGTTCAGGAGCTCAGCCTGGTTGGTGATGCCGCGGTGTCCGGAACAACATTGCGCCTGACCCGGGCCAAGGGCGATCGATCGGGCGCGGCCTGGGTCCGCGAGAAGCAGCATCTCGCGTCCGGGTTTGAGACCACTTTCCAATTCCAACTGACGCACCAGGGTGGGATGGGTCATGGTGCTGACGGTTTCGCTTTCGTGATGCAGAATTCGGGTCCGGCCGCCCTTGGTGGACGAGGATCGGCCGGGGGCTTTGCCGTCTCCGACCCAGGGTACCATCACAGGGAAAAGGCCATCCCATGGAGCGTCGCTGTTTTCTTCGACACATATCGGAACGAGGAAGAAGGAGATCCTTCGGCCAACTACGTCGCCTTCTGCACCTATGGCAGGCGTGACGAAATGCGCTGGCCAGTACGGCGTCTGGCATTCACGTCCAATCTGTTCGTTCAACTCAAGGATCGGAACGTACATGCCGCACGCATAGTGTTCCGGCCGCCAGTATTATCAGCCTTCTTAGATGACTCGCCCGTTCCCGTTTTGGAGTCTGTTGTGGACCTTTCGATCGTCCTGGACCAACAAGGCAGCGGCTGGGTCGGCTTTACCGCTTCCACGGGCGGCGGGTACGAGAATCACGACATCCTCAACTGGTCTTTCACTGGCACCGACGTTTCCTCGAGCCTCTCAGTAGTCTCGTCTCATATCACCTTTCTGATGTCGGCGTGCCTTCCGGATCGCAATCTCTGCACGCCCGAGAGAGCTGTAGTCGAGCGCCGGGAGACTGGCTATCACGTTATTCTGCCCGGCAATTTGGAGTGGGGCGCGAGCATTCCCAACTCGCCGGAGCGAACAATCACTGTAATCAATGCGCAAGGTATTGTCTGTTGGGACGTCAAAGCGCAAGGCGCGAGCGGATGCAGTGGACCTGCTGGCAATGGCACAATCGCTGGCGCCGGCTTCCTTGTTGCTGAGGCTCCCGCCGGCGCTTTGATCATGAGCACCCGTGAAGGGCAGACCTGGTTTTCAGTGAACGGGCGAGCTGGCGGCTTCAAGAGCAATGAAGGATTCTATGAGTTCGATTTGGATATCAAGTAGCTCTTCATCTTCAAGTCGCCAAGCGAAAGCTTCCTCCCCTGCAGGGGTCGGGCGTCCGGCACATTAATAGTGATCGCCGAGCACTGTGACGAAGCGACATGAACGGCCCGGTCGCGGAAGGATCTGCGAATCGCAGTCCCTGCCTCTTAGATCGTCTCTTCTAGGCCCTATTGACAGCCTATAAGAGGCCGTATGGCTGCTTCTCAATCCGATCTTTTGCAGGGCACCCTTGATTTGTTGGTATTGAAGTCTCGGGCACTTGAACAGATGCATGGGATGGGGATATCTCGTCGATTAGCGCAGATCACAAATAGAACCTTTGAAGTCAAGGCTGGCTCCCTGTTTCCCGCTCTGCATCGGATGGAGCAAGCGGGTTGGCTAGGTCATTGACCGCCTGAGGAATTTCCAATAAAACAGTGGGAGCCGGAAATGTTTTAGCCCATACTTGAGGTATGGCGCGTCCTCCCCTGCGCATTGAGATCACAGGCAAAGACAAGAAGGAGTTGAGGAAGCTTTTGAGCGGCGGCGTCCAGCAGGTGCGAGTTGTACTGCGGGCCCTCGCTCTTCTGCGATTGGCGGAAGGCGTCAGCGCGCCACGGATCGCGGGCATGGCGCCGCTGACGGCGCAGGCAATTCGCAAGATCGCCCATCGCTATCAGGAGGCCGGAATCGAACGGGCGGTCTATGAGAAAGAGCGGCCAGGAGCTGTCGCTGTGCTGGAGGATAGTCAAAAGCAACGCATCATCGCCATGGTCTGCAGCGACCCGCCAGAAGGCTGCGCCCGGTGGACCGTGCGGCTGGTAGCCGAGGAAGCAGTCAAACGGCGACTCGTTCCGCGTGTAGGCAGAGAGACTATCCGGGTTCTGCTTCTGCACCACGACCTCAAGCCGTGGCGGGAAAAAAATGTGGTGCGTGGCCGATCTCGATGAGGACTACATCGCCAAAATGGAGGACGTTCTGGAAACCTATGAACGGCCTTACGACCCGCAGGAGCCTGTGGTCTGTCTGGACGAGAAGCCAGTCACGCTGCATGCTGACGTTCGCCCCTCCTCGCCCGCCAAGCCGGGCCGCGAGGCCAGGCAGGACAACGAATATGAACGCCGCGGCACCGCCAATGTCTTCTGTGCGGTAGAACCGAAGGCAGGTCGCCACTTCACATTCCCCACGCCGGATCGTTCCGCGGTCGAGTTCGCGCAGGTGGTGGTTGAGCTGGCCCTTCATTATCCGCAAGCCAACACGATCCGCCTGGTCATGGACAACCTGAACATCCATCGGCGCAAATCGCTGACGGACCTGCTCGGTGAACAAATCGGCGGCGAGGTCTGGGAGCGATTCACCATTCACTACACGCCAACTCACGGAAGTTGGCTCAATCAGGCTGAAATCGAAATCGGCATCTTCTCCCGGCAATGCCTCGGCAAGAGAAGAATCGCCGACCTCGACATGCTGCGCCGGGAAACCCGTGCCGGGAGTGTTCGGATGAATCGCGCCGGCACCACGATCAACTGGAAGTTCAGCCGCAAAGCCGCACGACGCAAGTTCGGTTACAACAGGACATCCCTTAAGCGGTCATCGACCCAAGCACCTCGGCGCTGAGTTACCTTATTTGAATGAGGAACGTTGGCTGGCGCGTAGCTGCCAAAGGGCTCTGGCTCTACAACCGCACAGTGCCTCACACGATTGAAATCTACGCTCGGCCGGCCAAGTTCGCGGGCTCGCGTTTCAAGGAGCCCGACGAAAATACTCCGGAGCCCGACACACCGGAGGGCTTTGTCTTAGATGAAAACGCTCCGATACCCGACACGCCGGATGGCTTCGTCTACTATGTCGGTGCGACATCTGGCGGAGAATTTCACAGCGTCGAGGAAGCAAAGAGATGGGCCGATGCCCAACCGTGGGGCCCTGTGAATTGGGATGAGCGCTGACAACCTTCGCGCATTCTATACACCTTAATTCAGAATCTTTTCAGGCGGTCAATGACCTAG
>JBAUZG010000091.1:0-2521 GCA_049585195.1 Bryobacteraceae bacterium
CCGCGTACCCGTGCTGACGATTACACTGGCTCCCCGGAGCCGGCGAGTAGTTCCGTCAAGGACACTGACTTCCAGCGTTTTCGGGCCTACGAAGCGCCCCGATCCGAGAATGAATTTCGCCCCGGTCTGCTTGAAGTTGTCAAGATACATATCGTTCAAGCCCGATACCATTGTGCGTTTTCGGGTACGCACCGCCCCCATATCAACGCGGAAGCCGTCTGCGACGACGCCGAACTCTTCGCCTCGACGAAAATACGACGCTACTCTCGCACTGTGGAGAATGTTCTTACTCGGCAGACAGGCGATGTTCGGGCACGATCCACCGATGTATTTGCGCTCGATCACTGCAACGCGCTGTCCTTGACTGGCAAACGTCCATGCGGCAAGCGTCGATCCTGTGCCGCCGCCCAGGATTACCAGATCATACTCTTCCAAATCGCGAGCTTGGTTTGCATGGGCTACAGAAACTGTTTCGCTACGATTCATGTGCATTTTCTCCTGTTTGCTGATCTGTCATTTCTGCCGTGAGCAGTGACCTCTTACGCGCCACTTTGAAGTGTGCCAGGGGCCGGCGTTGGTCTTCGAGAACTCATGTATCCTTTTCAAACAGAAGCAGGACTTCGATCAAGAAAGCGTTGCACGCGCGGCCTTCATAATTACATCGACCACGACGTCCGGAGCGGTAACGAGCGGAGCATGATCCACGGCCTCGGATCGAATGTTCGCGCGCATTCGCTCGGCCATGAAGCGCTGAGTCTTCGGGCTGATCATGCGGTCTTCTTCCGCCAGCAGAAACCAAGACGGTTTCGTTTTCCACGAGGGCGCAGGCGCCGCTTCATTAATACATTGAAGGGAAATAGGCCGTTGCACGGCCGCTAACATGGCTGCCAAATCTGGCGATGCATTGTGTGCAAATGCATTCAGGAATCCATCCTCCGGCATCCAGATAAAACCATGCGCATCGGGGACCAGATTAGGCGCGACAGGATGTGGTTTTTCGCGATAAAAGACCTGGGCAACCGTCTCGCCCTCATCGGGCGTCAATGCTGCAATGTAAACCAGCGCCTTGATCCGCTCTTCGTTTGGCACAGAGATGACGGCGCCCGCGTAGGCATGTGCAGCCAGAAGAACCGGGCCGTCTGTTCGTTCGAGTACGCGGCGGAGCGCGGCGACATCATTAGTCAGTGACGTGAGGGGAATCGGCGCAGCAATTACGCGAATCCCTTGCCGTTGTAGCAAGCAGATGACCTCTCTCCAACTGGAGCCGTCAGCCCATGCTCCATGGACCAGCACCACCGTTGCATTTTTGGGGATCGAATCCATGATCAGGCACCTTTCTTAAGCGAACGCTTGTCGGGATGCCCAAAAAATTCCCGAATGCGCCCGGCAATAAAGTCGTTTGCTTCCTCGAGCGCGAAGTGACCGGCATCGATCAGGTGCAGCTCGGCTTTTGGAAGATCGCGCTGGTACGCCTTCGCGCCCTCAACGGTGAAGAAGGGATCGTTCTTACCCCACACAATCAGCATTGGGGGCTGCTTACTGCGAAAGTATTCATGCCAGCCGTTATACAGGGCGACATTCGAGGGGTAATTGTAGAGAAGCTCGAGCTGTATCGAATCGTTGCCGGGACGATCGAGCAGAAATTGATCGAAGGTGTAAGCATCCGGGCTGATTCGCTCGACATTTTTGGCGCCGTGCGTGTACTGGAAGACGGTCGTTTCCTTTGTCAGAAGCCCACGGACTGGCTTCTCTGTCTCGGAGTTACGGTTCGCCCAGAACGGCTTCATCGGCTCAAAGGCGCCGCCGATTCCCTCCTCATACGCATTACCGTTCTGAACGACGATGCCTTCAATCGCCTCTGGATGCTGGGAGGCAATGCGAAAACCTACCGGAGCTCCGTAGTCCTGTACGTAAACGCTGAACTTCTTGAGATTGAGAACCTTGAATAGAAGATCTTCAACGTGAGCGGCAATGTTGTCGAAGTTGTAAGCAAACGCCGAGACACCCGGCGCATCGCTGTAGCCGAAGCCGATATAATCGGGCGCGATCACATGGAATTTATCTGCTAGCCGCGGAATCAAATCGCGAAACATATGCGAGGAGCTGGGGAAGCCATGCAGTAGCACGAAAACAGGAGCATTCTTTTCTCCCGCCTCGCGGTAGAAGAGCTTTAGGCCGCGCACCTCGGCGTAGTGGTAAGTCGTCATTGCAAAATCCTTTCTGATTGAAATATTTCCTGTCTGCGGCTCCTTTGGAAGCTGCAGGATGAAAGCTTCTTTGATTCGCATCGATGAATGTTGGGCTAGCGTGTGTTGGCACCTGCAAAGGAAGTTTTTAGAGCTAGACCCCTTTGATTTCGCCTCCGTCGATGCGTACCGCCGTGCCGGTTAGCCACTTTGCCGCAGGCGACACTAAGTAACCGATTAAGTCCGCGACCTCTTCCGGCTTGCCGTAACGGCTTATTCCAGCTGCCTCCAAAAACCTGCCACTTGCTTCTTCAACGGTGAGGTTATGAGCTGGC
>JBAUZG010000092.1:0-9164 GCA_049585195.1 Bryobacteraceae bacterium
CGCCCGGTCAAAGCATTGGGCAACTTTTTGACAAATGCGAATTGCTTCATTCCGCAGGCACCAAACACTGTTGGGTCCTCTGGCCCGCCAAGCGAACAGCGTGGCATTATTTCGCAGGCGGGCTTCCGATCATCGTGGAAGACACGCTGGCGGCCGGCGAGATCAGAGTTCCTGTCCAGCCTTTGTTTGCCAATCTGCCCGATGAACCTGAGAGCTAGCAATCACTAATTCGGCGTCCCCAGCACAAAACTGTTTCCATCGGGATCCTTGAACATCGCAAAGCTGCCCCACGATTGTTTCGTCGGCGGCGTTGTGAACTCGATGCCCTTTGACTTGAGAGCTTCGTATGTGCCTTCGAGATCGTCGGTCCATAGCGACGTGTTAATGAACGTGCCGATTCGATCTTCCTGCCCTTTCGGAGTGAACAGGGTAATCCCGGTTTCCGCTCCGGGTATCTTCAGCTCGATCCACCGCTGCCCGCCCTCGAATGGAACATCTGTCTTTACCTCGAACCCCAGTTTCTCCGTATAGAACTTCAGTGCCCGGTCCTGATCACTCACGCAAACGCCCAGGAACTTGATCCCGCGAATCATCAATTTGCCTCCTCGCCGATTTTACACGCGTTGCGAGCCACTGCTGTTCCCGCAATCGGGACACGCTTCAGTCTCACACATTTTTGACATATTGATGCCAATGCAATATGCTTTGATGCATGCGAACGACTGTCCGGCTGGATGATGCCATCCTCGTCGAGGCCAAGAAGCTGGCCGCCGAAACCGGCCGCTCTCTGACATCCGTGATCGAAGATGCGCTCCGCGAAGTGATCACCCGTCGAAAAACTGCCTCGAAAGCGAAGCGCAAGTTCGCTTTACCGACCTTCAAAGGGCGCGGACTCAGGCCGGGAGTCGATCTGGACAATTCTGCCGCATTGCTCGATGCGATGGAAGAGCGTTCGTGATTCTCATCGATGTCAATGTCCTGGTGTATGGATTTCGCGCCGATGCACCGGGGCACTCGCGTTTCCTGAGATGGTGGAAGGAGCAGGCCGCATCGCAAATGCCATTCGGGGTCGCTGATCTGGTTTTATCTGGTTTTCTCCGTGTCGTTACTCATCCGCGAATCTTCGATCCTCCGAGTCCGTTGGAAGACGCACTTCGATTTGTCCGGTCGGTAAAAGACTTGCCCAACTATGTCGAAATTCGCCCGGGGCCCCGTCACTGGGACATCTTTGTGCGGCTTTGTCAAAGAGCCAATGCGCGTGGCAACCTGGTGCCGGATGCGTTTCTGGCGGCGCTTGCAATCGAATCGGGAAGCGAGTGGATCACGACAGACCGCGACTATGCGCGGTTCCCAGACCTGCGCTGGCGGCATCCACTCGACTAAACGCCGCGAGTGTGGGTTACGCACTGGGTCAATGATCTCTGCAATCCATCGCTCTCCTCTGAGTAATCGACCATCGGCTCTTCTTCGACCAGTCCAGGGCCGCGTCCTGATCCTCACGCAGACTCCCAAGAACTTGATTCCGCGAATCATCTATTTGCTCCAGCTGTAATTCTACAGACGTAGAAAAAGGCGGTCCCGAAGGGCCGCCTTTTTAAGTTGTTAATGGGTTGAAGCGCGAAGATTAAATCTCTTCGGCCGTCATGGTTTCGTCGCCGCCGATCTCTTCGCTTAGTCCGCCGCTGTAGATGCTGCGGGTCTCTTCGCCGTAATCCTGCAGCGTGTCGGCGAGCGAGACTTCCTGCTCGACCATGGGCTCTTCTTCCACCACGTCCTCGCCTGCGATGCGGACCTGCCGGTAGTACTCGAGACCGGTGCCGGCCGGAATCAAGCGGCCCATGATGACGTTTTCCTTGAGGCCGCGCAGGTAGTCGACCTTGCCGTTGATGGCGGCTTCGGTGAGAACACGCGTTGTCTCTTGGAAACTGGCTGCCGAGATGAACGAATCGGTTGAGAGCGATGCTTTGGTGATGCCGAGCAGAACCGGCTTTCCGTAGGCCGGGCGACCGCCTGAATCGAGCACACGCTGATTCTCTTCGCGGAAGCGGAACTTATCGACCACTTCCTCGGGAAGAAACTCGGTGTCGCCGATATCGTCCACTTTGATCCAGCGCATCATTTGGCGCGAGATCACTTCGAGGTGCTTATCGTTGATATTCACGCCCTGCAGACGATATACTTCCTGAATCTCGTTGACGAGGTACTTCTGCAGTTCCTTTTCGCCGAGAACAGCAAGGATATCGTGCGGATTGCGCGGGCCATCCATCAACGGGTCGCCGGCGCGAACGCGCTCGCCTTCCTGCACATTGATGTGAACGCCGCGCGGAATCGAGTATTCGCGCTGCTCGTTATCATCTCCGACAATGTAGAGCTTACGCGAGCCTTTGGTCACTTCGCCGTACTTCACCGTGCCGGTGATTTCCGCCATGATGGCTGTCTCACGCGGCTTGCGCGCTTCGAACAGCTCGACCACGCGGGGCAGACCACCGGTGATGTCCTTGGTCTTGGTGGTGGCGCGAGGAATCTTAGCGAGAACGTCGCCCGCGTGCGCCTCTTCGCCATCGTTGACCGTCAGGTGAGCATGGGTCGGCATCAGATAGCGCTTCTCCTCGGCGCGATGCCCGCCCTCGGGACGGACAATCAGCGTCGGCAGCCGCTTCTCATCGGGCGAATCCATGACGACGAGCTGAGTGTAACCCGTGATTTCGTCGACACGCTCCTGCACGGTCAGGCCATCGATCAGATCCTTGTAGTGGACCGTACCGCTGACTTCCGTCAGAATCGAGAACGTATACGGATCCCATTCGAGCAGAATCTGATTCTGCTTCACAGGCGCTCCGTCTTCTAGGTTAATTTTCGCGCCGTAGACCACGGGGTAGCGTTCGCGCTCGCGGCCCTTTTCATCGATGATCGCCAGAATGCCATTGCGGTTCATGGCGATCAGGTGGCCTTCCTTGTTGCGAACCGTATTGATGCCGATGAATTTGACGAAGCCGTCCGATTTGGCATCTTGCGTGGATTGCTCGCTGACTCGCGTGGCCGCGCCACCAATGTGGAAGGTACGCATGGTGAGCTGCGTGCCAGGCTCGCCGATCGACTGAGCGGAGATGATGCCCACCGCTTCGCCGCGCTCGACCATCCGGCCCGTCGCGAGATTGCGGCCGTAGCAGAGCTGGCAAACGCCGCGCTTCGATTCGCACGTGAGAACAGAGCGAATCTTCACGCGCTCGATACCGGCGGCTTGAATAGCGCTGGCCAGGTCTTCAGTAATCTCCTGGTTCACCTTCACAATCAAGTTGCCTTCGTAATCGAGCTGGTCTTCGAGCGCGACACGGCCTACGATACGGTCGCGGAGCGGTTCGATGATTTCGCCCGATTCGATGATCGGCTCGACATAGATGCCGTCCTGCGTGCCGCAGTCGCCTTCAGTGATAATCACGTCCTGCGCCACGTCACATAGCCGGCGAGTAAGGTAGCCGGAGTCGGCTGTCTTTAACGCCGTGTCAGCCAAACCCTTGCGAGCGCCGTGGGTCGAGATGAAGTACTGCAGAACGTCCAATCCTTCGCGGAAGTTTGCCGTAATCGGGTTCTCGATAATTTCACCCGAAGGCCGGGCCATGAGTCCGCGCATACCGGAAAGCTGGCGGATCTGCTGCTTCGAGCCTCGCGCGCCCGAGTCGGCCATGATGTAAATCGGATTCAGAACGCGGCCGCTCTGGTCATCCGATTCCATCAACTTGAACATCTTGTCGGAAACCTGCTCGGTGACTTTCGACCAGATTTCGATGATCTTGTTGTAGCGCTCGGAAGTGGTGATAGCGCCTTCCTGATACTGCTGCTGGACCTCGATGACCTGCCTTTGTGCGTCTTTCACGAGCGCCGGCTTATCTTCGGGCACTACCATATCGTCGATGCCGATGGACATGCCCGAGCGCGTCGCATAGAGGAACCCGAGCTTCTTGATTTCGTCGAGCGCCTGAACCGTCGTCTGCAAACCAAAGTTCAGGTAGCAGTATTGAACCAGCTGCGTCAGCGCTTTTTTCTTCAACAGCCCGTTTATGAACGGCATTTCCTTGGGCAGCACATCGTTCAGGATGACGCGGCCGACAGTTGTGTCCATATATTGCTTGACAAACTCGATGGGCTGCGTGTGCATGACGTTCTGGTTGTCGAACGCCTTGCCGAGGTCGATGACGCGGCCCGTGTAGCGCAGCTTGATAGGGGTTAGCGTTTCGACTTCGCCCATTTCGAGAGCGATCAACACGTCGTCGATTGAGGCGAACGTGCGGCCTTCGCCTTTGGTGCCGGGACGCGATTTGGTCAGGTAGTAGAGGCCGAGCACCATGTCCTGCGAAGGCGTCGCAATTGGCGAACCGTGCGCAGGAGACAGGATATTGTTTGAAGAAAGCATCAGAGTGGATGCTTCAATTTGCGCCTCGGGCGAAAGCGGAATGTGCACCGCCATCTGGTCGCCGTCAAAGTCGGCGTTGAACGCGGTACAAGTCAGCGGATGAAGTTTGATGGCTTTCCCTTCGACCAGAACAGGCTCGAAAGCCTGAATGCCCAGCCGGTGCAATGTGGGAGCGCGGTTCAAAAGGATGGGGTGATCTTTGATGACCTCTTCGAGAATGTCCCAAACCACCGGATCCTGCTGTTCGACGAGTTCCTTTGCCTGCTTGATGGTGGTGCAATGGCCGCGCTGTTCGAGCCGGTGATAGATGAACGGCTTGAACAACTCGAGTGCCATCTTCTTCGGAAGACCGCATTGGTTCAGGCGCAGCTCCGGACCGACTACGATGACGGAGCGGCCGGAGTAATCGACGCGTTTGCCGAGCAGATTCTGGCGGAAGCGCCCCTGCTTGCCTTTCAACGTATCGGAGAGCGATTTGAGCGGCCGGTTGTTGGCTCCGCGCAGCACGCGTCCACGGCGGCCGTTATCGAATAGAGCGTCGACCGCTTCCTGCAGCATGCGCTTCTCATTGCGCACGATGACGTCGGGAGCGTGAAGCTCCATCAACTTCTTCAGACGGTTGTTGCGGTTGATGACGCGGCGATAGAGATCGTTCAGGTCGGAGGTCGCGAAGCGGCCGCCATCTAGCGGCACGAGCGGACGAAGCTCGGGTGGAATGACGGGGATGACGTCGAGAATCATCCACTCGGGCTTGTTGCCGGATTTCCGGAAGCTTTCGACCACGCGCAGCCTCTTGGCATACTTCAGCTTCTTCTGCGCTGAAGTTTCGGTACGCATTTTTTCGCGGATTTCCTGGCTGAGCGACTCGACATCGACTCGGCGCAGCAGCTCTTTGACGCCCTCGGCTCCCATCATGGGGACGAATTTGCCGGGGAACTCCTGATCGAGCTGGCGCTTACGCTCGTCGCTGACTACTTCACCCAAAGAGAGGCCGGTAGCTTCGCCGGGATCGACGATCACATAGGCTTCGTAGTAGAGGACACGCTCGAGCTCGCGCAGCGTGATGTCGAGCAGGTAGCCGATACGGCTCGGCAGGCCCTTGAAGAACCAAACGTGAGAGCAGGGGCTAGCCAGCTCAATATGACCCAGGCGCTCGCGACGAACACGCGATAACGTTACTTCGACACCGCATTTGTCGCAAATGACGCCGCGGTGCTTCATCCGCTTGTACTTGCCGCACAAGCATTCCCAATCGGCCACGGGGCCGAAAATACGGGCGCAGAACAATCCGTCGCGCTCGGGTTTAAAGGTGCGATAGTTGATGGTCTCCGGCTTTGTGACTTCGCCATGCGACCAGCTCCGGATCTTCTCCGGAGAGGCCAGGCTGATTCGTAGCGAATCGAAGTCGGCGATCAAATTGGCTCTGTCGTACGGAGAGGAACGATACATGAAATTGAGTCCTTGTTAACCTTTCGCCTAACCAAATAATTGCTCAAGAGACCGCTCCCTTGCGGTCGCGGCTCGGTTACGATTGTTAATCGGTTGCAGCATCATTAGTCGGCCGCGTGTGCCAGATCCTGCATTTCGCGCGGTTTCTTCATCAGCTCGACATCGAGGCACAGACTCTGCAGTTCGCGGATCAGCACGTTGAACGATTCCGGCACGCCCGGCTCGGCGGCGGCTTCGCCCTTGACGATGGCCTCGTAGATCTTCGCGCGGCCATAAACATCGTCAGATTTCGCGGTCAGCAGCTCCTGGAGAATGTAAGCGGCTCCGTAGGCTTCGAGCGCCCACACTTCCATTTCGCCGAACCGTTGTCCACCGAACTGCGCCTTTCCGCCGAGCGGTTGCTGCGTGATCAGTGAATAAGGTCCAATCGACCGGGCGTGGATTTTGTCGTCCACGAGGTGGCTGAGCTTCAGCATGTAGATGTAGCCGACGGTGACCGGTTGTTCAAACGGTTGCCCGGTGACGCCGTCATGCAAGTTGATTTTTCCTGAAGTCGGCAGATCGGCGGTGGTCAATTGCGCTTTGATATCGCGCTCTGTCGCGCCGTCGAAAACCGGCGTGGCGAAGCGCAAGCCGAGTTTCGCCGCCGCCCACCCGAGGTGAGTTTCGAGAATCTGGCCTACGTTCATGCGCGACGGCACGCCCAGCGGATTCAGAATGATCTCGACCGGCTGGCCGTCGGGAAGATACGGCATGTCTTCTTCCGGCACAATGCGCGAGATGACGCCCTTGTTACCATGACGCCCGGCCATCTTGTCGCCGACAGAAAGCTTACGTTTCATGGCGATGTAGATCTTGACGAGCTTGATGACGCCCGGCGGGAGTTCGTCGCCCTTACGCAGCTTCGCGACTTTTTCTTCGGTAATTTTTTCGAGCACCGCGATCTGCCGCGATGTCATTTCTTCGATCTCATCGACAAGCTCGTTCAGCCGCACGTCTTTGCTGGAAAGCTTCATTCGCTTGATGTCGCGGCCCTTCAGCTTCTCGAGCACATCGCCGGTGAGCGGGGTTTCCTTGGCGATCAAGCGCTTGTTGGTCTTCTCGTCGTGGAGATCGGCCAGCATTTGCTTGCCTTCAAGCAGCTTTTCAAGCCGCTTGGCTCGTTCGTCGTTGAGAATGCGTTTCTCGTCCTCGAGGTTACGCTCGAGCCGCGCTTCCTGTTCGGTAAGAATCTGCTTCGAGCGCTCATCGAGTTCCGCGCCTTTCCTCGAGAACACCTTCGCATCGACGATGGTGCCCTCAATTCCAGGCGGGCAATAGAGCGAAGCATCTTTCACGTCTCCAGCCTTTTCGCCGAAGATGGCGCGCAGCAGCTTCTCTTCCGGAGTGAGCTGCGTTTCTCCTTTCGGCGTCACTTTGCCGACGAGAATATCGCCGGGCCTGACGGTTGCGCCAATACGGATAATGCCGCTTTCATCGAGATTGCGCAGGAACGATTCGGAGATGTTGGGAATATCGCGGGTGATTTCCTCAGGCCCGAGCTTCGTGTCGCGCGCCTCGATTTCGAATTCCTCGATGTGGATGGATGTGTAGTAGTCTTCTTTGACCAGCTTTTCGCTGACAATGATGGCGTCTTCAAAGTTATATCCTCGCCAGGGCATGAAGGCAACGAGGACATTGCGGCCGAGCGCAAGTTCGCCCGTATCGGTGCACGGCCCATCGGCCAGCACATCGCCTTTTTTAACCTTCTGCCCGGCATGAACGATGGGCTTCTGGTTGATGCAAGTGTTCTGATTCGAGCGCTTGAACTTCGTTAACTGATAGATGTCGGCTCCGACTTCGCGCGAGAGCTGGCCTTCATGTCCACCTTCGACGCGGACGATAATGCGCTCGCTGTCAACCGAATCGACAACGCCGGGCCGCTTGCAGATGACGACTGCGCCCGAGTCCCGGGCGGTCACCTGTTCCATGCCAGTGCCGACAAACGGCGCTTCGGCGCGCAGCAAGGGCACTGCCTGGCGCTGCATGTTCGAGCCCATCAGCGCGCGGTTGGCGTCGTCGTTTTCGAGGAATGGAATCAGGCTCGCCGCAACTGAGACAAGCTGCTTCGGACTGACGTCCATATACTCGACTTCGTCGCGGTGTTTAAGAACGAAGTTTCCGGCCTGGCGGGCATTCACCAGGTCGTCGGCAATGCGCCCGTCGTCGTTGATCTTAACGTTAGCCTGAGCGATGAGATATTTATCTTCCTCCCAAGCCGACAGGTAATCGCAGTACGCCTCGAATTCCGCCGTTTGCTGACCTGCCTTCAGTGCGGCATTGGCATGCTCGACGGATGGCCGACCGACAATCTGGTTCACTTTGAACGGCGTATCGCCGGGGTTCAGGATCTTGACTTCGTCCACCAGCACGCCCTCCTTGACGCGCCGGTAAGGACTTTCGATGAAGCCGTACTCGTTGATTCGCGCAAAGCACGATAGCGAAGAGATGAGACCGATGTTGGGGCCTTCCGGTGTTTCGATGGGGCAGATGCGGCCGTAGTGCGTAGGATGAACATCGCGCACTTCAAATCCGGCGCGCTCGCGCGACAGGCCGCCCGGTCCGAGCGCGGAGAGGCGCCGCTTGTGGGTGATCTCCGAGAGCGGATTGGTCTGATCCATGAACTGCGACAGCTGGCTCGAGCCGAAAAACTCGCGGATTGCCGCCATGACGGGCTTGGCGTTGACGAGGTCGTGAGGCATGGCGGTCGACATTTCTTGATAGACCGACATTTTTTCTTTGATGGCGCGCTCCATGCGGACCAGGCCGATACGGAACTGGTTCTCGAGGAGCTCGCCGACGGCGCGGACGCGACGATTGCCGAGGTGATCGATATCGTCAACGGCTCCGATGCCTCTGCGGAGGCGCAGGAGATAGAGGATGGTGTCGATGAAGTCCTTGTGGTCGAGCGTGCGCTTGTCGAGCGGCGTCGCGTCGGCCTTGTCGTAGAGCTTGATATTGAACTTCATGCGGCCGACGCGGGAGAAATCGTACTTGCGCGCGTCGAAGAACATGCCATGGAAGAGCTGGGTAGCCGTATCGAGAGTGGGAGGGTCGCCGGGACGCAGTTTCCGATAAATTTCAAGCAGCGCGTCGTTTTGTGTTTTCACCGCATCTTTGCGAAGAGTGGCTGAAATGACGTTGCCCGCATCGTCGCGCTCGGGGAAGAAGATCTCGAAGTGCTCGATGCCGGCTTCGGCGATTCGCGCAACGGCGGTGGGAGTGAGCTCGTGATTAGCCTCGACGAGAACTTCGCCGGTTTCCA
>JBAUZG010000093.1:0-6014 GCA_049585195.1 Bryobacteraceae bacterium
CCTCGGCACTGTATGCTTTGGAACCGTTCCCTTACTAAGCAGGATAGATTAGAAGCGATTTTTATGCAAGAGAATGAAAGTATAAAAAATACATATTAAAAGCGCCGGAATAGAACCTCTGCATAGAATCACCAGTACTTTTACCTAGAAAGAACCACAGGCAATACTAGGATTTCTCCCGTGTTAAACAGTGATGCTCATAACGGACCAGGAGCTGGGACGTACCTCAGGCGATGGAACCTTCGCATTTCGGCATTTCCCCCAACTTGACGGTCTCCGAGGGGTCGCGATCCTTCTGGTGATCTTTTGCCATGTGTTGCAGTTCGGTTCCGGGATGCACGTTGGAGGCAGCGGCGGCATAGGCGGTTTAGGCGTTCTGTTGTTCTTCGTCTTGAGCGGGTTTCTGATCACCGGCTTGCTCGACCGTGAGAAGCATCAAGCCGGACGAATCTCCCTTTCAGGATTTTACATTCGCCGCGTTCTGCGGCTCTTTCCCGCCTTGTTTTGTTTCCTCGCAGTGCTGTGCCTTCTAATCGTGCTCGGCATCGTGACGGACACATCCTGGCGTACGGTTGCGGCATGCCTCCTTTACATAAGGAATATGCGTGGCCAAGGCTTGTCGACATCCCATATCTGGTCATTGTCGATTGAGGAGCAATTTTATCTGTTCTGGCCCTGCATCATGCGCGGGGTAAACCGTGCCGTCGCGCTGCGGATTGCTGTTGTGGGTGTGCTGGCCGTTAGCGTTTTTCGAATGGTGGGGATCAAGTTGGAATGGTCCCCCTACAACCTTGGCGCCTTTTATGAGCGCTCGTGGTACCGGTTCGACTCGATACTGATCGGCTGCGCAATCGCTTTAATTCTGAGTGAATCGGCCAATCTCGGGAAGCTGCGAGCCTACCTGTCAGGAATAGCGTTGCCGCTTCTAGTGTGGCCCGCGATTCTTGTCTGGACAAAATACGGCGAATCAGTCACTCAGGTCTGGTATCTCACTGTGCAGATGATCCTCGCGGGGCTGATCCTGTTGAATCTGATTCTTGGCAGAGAGTCACCGTATCTGCGGGCGTTCTGCCATCCTATAGCTGGCTGGTCCGGCCGGATATCCTACTCGTGGTATCTATGGCAGCAACTGTTCACGGTATTCACGTCGCCTCCCTGGCTCGGCTTGCGAATTTTTCCCGTTAACGTGGCTGCAAGTCTCCTGCTGGCGGTGGCATCTCAGAGGCTTATTGAGCGGCCGTTTCTTAGGATGAAGGATCATCTCGGCCAGCGCGGACGGCAGCAGAGCGTCGCCAATAGCTGCGCCACAACACTTGTGCAGTAGATTCTTCGTCACAAGACGCTTGCTTACGCGCGCGGTTCTGTAAGTTCGTGTGAATCAACGTGCCTTTCTGCAACCGCGACCGTGAGGGAGTAGCCATGGCGCTGCGGCCCGCAGAATCCCATGAAGTCACTCGCCGGAGCGCTTGCGGCGAAGTTCGGCTAAGCTAAGCCGCAGTTATGACGGAATCTGACGTAAACGGGGATGGATGGCCGGCGAGTTCTTGCTCGGCGGAGCTCAGACACGCTTCCATGGTTTTTCCCAAGCTGTGAACATAGGGAGCGCGCATGACAACCCCGTGCTGCCCGGGCACGGGACGCACAATGATTTCTTTGGCAAGCCGTCCCCATCCGAGCAGCGGGTCGTCGCCATCAAAGCGATCGGTATCCATGCAGCGGAACAGATGAATCGGGTCCTCGTAAGGCTGGGGAATGTATCGGTCGAGAGCGTAAAAATTGCGGTCTTCGGAACCGCCGACTGTAAGCGGCAGAGAGCGGCCAAGTCTCGCGAAGAGTACGAAAACGGCCCTAACCGCGGCATCACGGAGACGGACCGCCAGGGCGTCGAACCGGCGCGGTCCGAAAATCAGCCGGCGGAGACGATCTTTGTAGACGGACTGCCACCGTTGGGCCGGTCTCAAGCCTGCAATAACCTGCTGTTGATAGTGGTGTTCGGAGGTATCGATAAGCGCGATGACTCCAATTTGCTCGCAGGAGGATTTGAGCTGGCGCGCCATTTCGTAGGCAACCACCCCGCCGAAGGAATAACCCGCCAGATGGTAGGGACCGGAGGGCTGAATCTTGCGGATTTCACTCAGGTAAACGCTTGCCATATCCTCGACCTTCGTCAATACCTCATTGTGTTGATCGAGTCCATCCGTTTCGATGGCATATACGGGCCGGTCAGGATCCAACGAACGGGCCAGCAGCTCGAAATTGACGACGCTTCCGCCAATACCGGCGAGCAGGAAGACGGGCGGCTTCGAGCCGGCTGCGCGAATTGTAACCAGAACCGAGCCGTGAAGTGGTTGAAAACGACCGTCTGAGGTTTCGCTTTGTATCGATTGGGCGATGGCACGAAGTTTTCTCGTCCGCACGAAGGCGCTGAGCCGCAAGTGGACGTTGTATTTTTTTGCGATTCGCTGGACGAGCTGGGCCGCAATTAGGGACTGTCCGCCGATCTCGAAGAAATCGTCGCCGGGCGAGATGGCGGTCGCGCCGAGCAGTTCCTTGCACCAGTTGCAGAGGTCTGTTTCTATTTCTTGAGTCTTCTTGTCCACTGGCGGAGCGATTTCCTGCTTTGAGGCCGTGTCGCCGCTTTCAAAACCAGGGCTTGAAAGTCCGGGCTCGGGTAGGCGCGCGCGGTCTATTTTGCCGCTGCCATTTATAGGAAATTGTTCGAGAGACACCAAGACGGACGGGACCATGTATTCCGGAAGAGTTTTCCGGAGGTGTTCCCGCAGTTCGGCCATAGACGGACTCGTGCCGGGCTTCGACCGGACATATCCTACTAAACGGCGGTCGTTTCCGGCATTTTGAATGAGGACGGCCGCCTGCTGAACGCTGCTATGACGCGTCAATGCCGCTTCTATTTCGCCTAATTCAATTCGATATCCGTGAATTTTTACCTGTGCGTCCGTTCGGGTGATAAATTCTGCTTCGTCTTTCGTATTCAGCCGGACGATATCGCCTGTACGGTAGAAACGCGCGTATGTATCGGTCACAAAGGGGTTGCGGAGAAAACGCTCCAACGTCAAGTCGGGCCTTCGATGATAGCCGCGTGCGACGATGGGACCGCCGATATACAACTCGCCGGGCGCGAGAGGCGGCAGCAGCCTGTTCCATTTATCGAGCACATAAAAACGGGCGTTGACTAATGGCCGGCCGATTGGTATGCAGCTCTCGGCCTTCCGCACAGGATGAGATGACGCGGAGATCGTTGTCTCTGTCGGACCGTAGGCGTTCAGCACGGCCCCCGGCATAAGCCGGATGAGCGTAGCGGCAAGGGCTGGAGGGAACGCTTCACCTCCTACGGTTATCTTGCGAATCCCTCTCAATGCCTTCTCAGCCGAAGGATGACTTAATAGCATCTCGACGAGCGCCGGCGTGGCCTGAAAGTAGGTGACGCGATGCTCGATCATCTGTTCGGGAATCGACCCAGGACCGGAGATGAGCGGCTTGCCCTCGTCACCTTCGTGGAGAACGATGGTCGATCCGGTGGTCAGAGGAAAGATTAGTTCGCTGATGGAGATATCGAACGAGATACTGGCTGCGGCAAGCCAAACGCCCCGGGCGGATCCGTACATTTGTTTTACGCCGCCGAAGGAAGCGATCAACTGGCGGTGTTCGATCATCGCTCCCTTTGGCTTACCGGTCGAACCGGATGTATAGGTGATGTACACCAAGTTCTCGGGCCGAACGGAAGACTGAACCCGGGAGCCGTTCTCTTGTTCAAGCGCTTGGCGGTCGGAATCGAGGCACACAACGATTGACGCGCCGGGAGAGAACCTTTCGCAAAGGGCACTGGAAGTGATCACGATAGGCGCCTCGGACTCGCGCAAGACCGTTTCGACGCGGCCACCGGGCAGGGAAGCATCGAGCGGCAGGTAGGCAGCTCCAGCCTTCAAAATGCCAAGGATGGCGACCAGCAAATCGATCGATCGGCCAAGGTGAACAGCAACCGGCTGATCGGGACCGGCTCCCATGCGAAGGAGGCGGCGCGCAAGTTGATTGGCGCGCCTGTCGAGTTGCGCATAGGTTATCTTCTCGGCGTTCGAGATGGCTGCAACCTGATGGGGCGTACGCAGGCTCTGCTCCTCAATCAGGTCGTGCACCAAGCGCTGGAATTCGTTTGCCGAGGTTGCGGCTCCCCGCGGTGCGGCCAGGTATCGAGCTCGAAGATCGGCGGGGATTAGATCGAGTTCGTGGGCAAATTTCAAGCTCGCTGAAGGCAGTTGGCACACGATGGTCTCGAGGCAGGCCAGTAGGGCGCGTGCAAACTCGCCGCTGAGCTGTTCCCGCATGGAGGAGAGCGAGAACGAAAGTGCGGGTTCGTCAGAGATGCGAAGAATTACTCTGCTCGTAGCTTCTTCGAGCAGCTGCAACAGGGGATCGCTAGCGGATTGCGAGAATATCAGAATGGTGTCGACCTGGTTGCCGCACGAAAAGTCTTCGGATTCGAGAGCGCGGGAAATGGAACACAACCATTCGTAAACGGTCTGATCTTTTCCGGTTGAGACCGGCACACGCGCCAAGGATTCAGCAGCCGGGCCCACAATAGCTTGCGTGTTTCTTCTCCACACAGGCACGGGGTCCTCTCCGGAATAGCACGACAGCAAGTGTGCCCAGGAAGCAGCAAAAAGGGTTTCGAGCCCGAATCCATTCCTCTTAGCGAAATCTCTCAGCGCGGCGCTTGCTTGCTTCGAAAGTGTCCGGCTAACGGAGACGCGCTTCGCCGCTGAACTCGCTAAATCGGAGGACGCGGACACCTGAAAAAACGGAGATAGGCGACTCTCGTCGAGGGCCAGCTGCGAACTGCAATCGTTTGTCTCTGAGAGGGAATCGAAAGACCCGGCCAACGATTGGAGCATGGAGCGGCAGGGGTTTGCTTCAGCGCATTGTTCGAGGCAGGTCAGGGCGTACGCCTTACAATCGAGAGCCTGTTCGCGCGAGAACGTGATTACTAAGCGGAACGAGCGATCGGAGCATGCAATGCCAAGCCAACGGGGTTGGGCCGGCGCACTCACGAATGCTTCACGTTCGGCCCGAAGGAGATCGTGGATTTTTCGGCGGCTTTCCGATTGCGCCGCCATGCGGAAATGCACTCCGGCGCCTGGAAGGGCAAGCCATTTGCAGGCATCGGGCGCGTGAGAAAAGGTGCACGCGTATTGCCGCACATTGCCCTTCAGATCACCCGGCACGGCTAAGCTTAGAAACACTGGACGGCGATCGAGAGTTTCGCCGTCTAGTGCGTAAAGCTTCGCCCCGGGTGATACATCAGCGCCAAAACATTGCGTCCTCTGAGTTCCCATATCGGATTTCCATGGATTCAGCGAGTAATTCGTAGCTGAATCCAAATTCTTCCTCCGGTTTTCCACAAAACGTTGGGGAATTAGCGAGCTAACCCTGTCCAAAAGAGTGACATAGCTTGCGCAGGACGTGCAAGAAATCAAACGGTATCGTCGTACTGGAAGGTACTATCATTGACTAAGGTGGCGAAGAATAAGGAGGGGTAAGAATTTTCCGCAGCGCACGCCCGGGGAGCGGCGGCGACTGTGCTGTAACTCCGCTTCACCGGTGCACGTTCAAGTAGATGTAGGGAGTTTCGCGTGCAAAAGAACACGAGCACCATCCTGATTGCGTTTTTATCGGGCATCGTCCTTGCGGGTGGCACGGCTTACGTAGTTTCGAGCCTGCACAAGCCAGCCGTAGAGCAGGCAGCCGCTCAAACACCTTCCCAGCCGGCGGCGTCCCCGACTCCAGTGACCCAACCGGCGCCTTCAACGACTGAACCCGAGGCCGCTCCACCAGAGCAGCCGCCGAAGGAGGATGCTACACCAGCCGCGACGCCCGAAAAGAGGCGAAAGCCGCGGCCTGGGGTAGGGAAGAAGGAGTCAAGCCCGGCAAGCGGCGGTGGTGCGGTTGAAGAAGCTTCTGCCGCCACGCCGCCTGCGCAGGCCGAGGTAGCCCAGAAT
>JBAUZG010000094.1:0-1834 GCA_049585195.1 Bryobacteraceae bacterium
GTTCGCTCCCCTGCAATTCGCGAACCGGTTTTCGTTCGTTCCACGAAGCGAGCAGCTCGAGCACTCGGCTGCGGATCGGCTCACTGTTGAAAACGCCGCCATTGAAAAGGACCGCAGTGGGCATCACGAATTCGGTTGGCCCCAGCTGCCTTTCTACCAGTGCGCTGAGAGATTGACTGCCATTCAAATTCGCTCGACTCCGGCAGAGAAAGCGCGCCAGATGTTTGCTGATAATGGGATCGGCGGCAAAGGGCAGGCCAAATTCCTGTAACCCTGCCCGACGTGCCTCCTGTGGCAGATCGCTGAGCCTGGTCTTTGCGAAAAAACCGTCGAGAACCACTTGGTCAAGGGTCGCTCGATCAAGTGTGGTAGAAACGGTTCTGGCAAACAGGCTCGAGCCGCGTGAGGGAACCGCAATCGGGACTTCGAGTAACGACGGATCATCAAACAATGCGATCTTTGCCTTGGAGGCGGCATGGACGAGCGCAAGGAATTGCCAGGAGTCGATCGATTTTCTTTCGCCTTCGAGTTTGGCCTGAAGCGTATAGGCGAGCGCCAGATCCATGTTGTCGCCGCCCAGCAGTATGTGTTCGCCGACACTGATGCGTTCGAGCTCTAACGTGCCACTGCTGTCGGTAACGGCAATGAGGCTGAAATCGGCGGTGCCGCCGCCAACGTCACAGACCAGGATAATGTCGCCCGGGCTGATCACGGAACGCCACTCTCTACCTGCCTGTGCGATCCAGGCGTAGAACGCTGCCTGCGGCTCTTCGAGCAGCGTCACTTTCCCGAGACCTCCGGCCTCCGCCGCGTCGGCCGTCAAACTTTGCGCAACTGCATCGAATGACGCCGGGACCGTCAACACGATCTCAGTCTCAGAAATGTCCCAGTTCCGCCCCTGCACGCGTCCGGCATAGAGAAACGCGTTTTTCAGATACGCCAGGTATCGCCGCGAGCACTCGAATGGCGAGAGCTTCTCCTCCTGGATTTCCGATCGCCACGGAAGGGAGGGCCGGCGCGGATCGATGTGAGGGTTGGAGAGCCACGATTTGGCTGATGTGACGAGACGATCGGGGACGAGCGCGCCATGCTCACGGGCGAACTGCCCAGCTATCGTGCTGTCGCCGATCCCATCATCCCAAGGCAGCCCAAACGAGTTCTGCGGAAATTCATTTGGATGTGGAATATACAATGCGGAGGGCAGCGTCGGTTTCTCGCCGATCTGATTTAGTCCGATTATTTGGGTAATTTCCAATACCTCGGTGTGATCGGACTCCAGATCAGTCAGCGCAATGGCGCTGTTCGTCGTACCGAGGTCGATGCCAAGACTGAAACGTATGCTCATTGGTTAGCGCTCCCGCGGCCCGCAAAAGCTCTATCGCACTCAGGTCGTTGCTCCCAGCTTATTTCAACTCGACTTCCGCAGGGGCGATTGTGGGCAGCCGGTTGGCGTTAACCCGCAGAATGCGTGGAAGTTTTACCCGCTCCGTTTTCCAGCCGCGATGTACGAGGGTCCCCGAGAACGGCCCCGCTCCCCGGATATTCCCGATCAGACGATACTCATCCGCTGCATATCCCGCGGGAACAGTGATAAAGGATCCCTCATCCTCTTCGCGCACTGATCGAATTTCGAATTGCTCGCGCAAAGCCGCTTTGCACCCCTCATGCACGACGCGGGCAGCGGCCCCGACCTGGGCGTCGTCGTAGGTCGTAATATCCTCCATCAGAAAGTCCACCAGCCGCCCCCGCTCCTGAAGTGTGGCGAGAAAGCTGACGATTTCCGCTTCCGCCTGATTGTTCGCTGCCGGGACTGTCATAAGCGTGGCTTCGTCAC
>JBAUZG010000095.1:0-13084 GCA_049585195.1 Bryobacteraceae bacterium
GGTACACGCGGTATCGCAGCACAACCAATCCCGATTTCGGCGCCAGCTTCGCTCAAGCCTTGCCGGATTTGTTTGCCAGACGGGTTACGGGTATCCCTAGAACGAACGCCGATTTCACTCCTGCAAACCACATCCAAGCGATCGCTAACACGGCTGCGTTTCACTTTGCGTCGATCGAACAGGGAGGTTCGAGTCTCTACGCTACTCTCGGCCAGAAGGTAACGAGCCTGGAAGTTTTGAAAATCATGTTTAGTATTGGCGGAGACGAGGTGGCCCACTTTTTGGAATGGATGGATTTTGCGGGTAATGCGGTGCAGCCGCCAGTGGCTCCCGTGACCGATCCGAGCAACGGTTTGACATTTCCAAACTTCAATGCCAAACCGAACCCTCTGCTGCAAACGAATCTGATCTTTCCTGTCCCGTGCGAATTTATAAGCCCGGATCTTCCTCGCTGCGCGGTGATTCGCCCGACCGGTCCAGGACAGATCGACGCCCTAGGTGCTGCTAATTTCCTCATTGCACAAGGACTTTTCATCGGCCAACCGCCTGAGTTCACCGAACTTCTCATTACTATGGCAAACGAAGCGGATGCTGCCCAACGCGAGAGTTAAGAATTAAGAAGCCAAGGTCCTGAGGGCTTTCGTTTTCATTGGAGAATCGTTTCGAAAAACACCCGCGGGAATTCCACCTTCCCCGCCAGCGGCCAGTTATTTTGGCCGACGCGCTGCGCGCTCGAGGTGTTGGCCCCGCGGCGACGAGCATCCGCCGGCCTTCTGCCGTCGCGATCCCGCCGGTCTTCTGTGCCTCGAGGGACCATGTTTGAGAAGTTGTGGGTGGCCCAGAACTCGCGCCAGTAGCACATCGACGCGCCGCAGGCATAACCGATAGGCCCTGTCCAACGATAGCCGAGCCCGTTCCGCTCGTCCCAGAACAGCAGCGAATGGTAGCCGGTCATCGGCTTGCCCGATGCGAGAAGGCGCTCAGCCTGGTCGCTGATGCGCCCCGGGGCCCTCGTTGCTTGTGTTGGAAAAATAGCCTGCGGACGAGCTGACGGTCAAAGTATGCGTCCGCCGAGAACGGTTTTCCTCCGCTTGCCATCGGCGTCATAGACATTGAAATTCGCTATTGCTCCCACCTTCAGATCATCCGACAGTCCGAGCATTCTGGCTGGATTGCGTGAAGCGAGACGGATGGCGGTGGGCAGATCGGCTCCAGTGAACTCCCGCATTTTACTGACAGCTTGATCCAGTGCGATGACGCTCCCGGCTAATACGCCTGCTTCCGTCGTGCACCGGCCGTCCTGCACGTAGACCTTGGTTTCACCGAGTTTGAATGTTCCATTTGGCATGCCGGCGGCCTCAAGCGAGTCCGTGATCAGGATGGCCCGCTCGGGTCCTTTTGCTCGGAACCACAGCCGCACCATTTCAGGCGCCACGTGCACGCCGTCGCAAATGAGATCGGCATAAAGCTTGTCACAATCGAGGACGACACCGAGAATGCCAGGTTCGCGATGGTCGAGCGCCCGCATTGCATTGTAGGTGTGCGTAGCAGTGATAGCGCCAGATTCCAGACTCTTCAGTGTCTCCGCTTTAGTGGCATTCGAGTGTCCAATGGATGAGCGGATCCCCAGTTTAGTGGCTCGTGCAATTGTTTCCAAAGCTCCAGGAACTTCGGGAGCAATGGTCATCAGCTTGATGTGACCTCTCGAAGCTTCCCAGAACCTGTCCAGCAGAGCAATACTTGGCGGCACAATGAACTGCGCCGGATGCATGCCTCGCTTTGCATGCGCCACGAAAGGCCCTTCGATGTGAATTCCAGCGGGTCTTGCTTCATCTCCGGCGGGCTCCCTTTCTATGTAGTTGGCAATTCCTTCTAACGCGCGGAGCGTGAGATCCAGGGAAGCAGTGACCGTGGTCGCCAGATATTTAGTGACGCCGTGGCTGGCCAGAAACACTGAAACGGCACGGAGAGCCGCGGAAGTTCCCTCCATTACGTCATGCCCTGCAGCACCATGCATATGGATATCAAGCAAACCGGCAGTTAAGGTGGCGCCTTTAAAGTCATACGTCACGCCAGTGCTTTCGCTCATTTTGCGCGAAGAGATGGCGGCGATATTGGAACCATCGAGAGTGATGAGTGGTTCATCGATAATTGCTTCTGCTGTAACAAGATGCTTCGCCGCCAATGTAGTAACCATGATTAAAGTTTGGCCTAACCAGTCCCGACGGACTATCCGACAATGGCTTCGTTCATTGATCGATGGCAACAGGTGGAAGCGAATGTACGGCACTTCCTGTCGAATCTGAAGGACGAGGAACTCGACCGGCTTGTGGAGTTCTCGTTTGGCAGCGGGCCGAAGCAGTGAGCCCACATACGGCACGCCGTTGAACATCGCCTTTATCGGCACCTTACCTTTAGTGGCGAATTCCTTTTCGACATCGTACGGGAACAGCACATAAGCTCCTCCGCCATCGCTGCCCGCAGATCTTGCACACGGGATCGCGCCCAGGACCATGTCGCGCGCAGCCTCCGCCAGCGCCGGCTGTGATAGATATACCACGTCGGTGCGAACTGATGCGTTGTACGATCCTTTTCTTCCTACTTGTATTCCTGCTTGCCGCCAGAATCAATGCTGGACAAGCCTCAATAGATCGAGATTCGGCCATCAAAGCTTTGACGGAATGGATAAAGGTCTGCGACAATTACACGCTCTTGTGGGGCAAAACGTTATGCGGGCCGACTCTGTTGGTTGATCCCTCAACCCATTCGGTGGTCACCAATACAGATGCTGGCGCTGGATTTGAAAAAAGCGATGGCGTTTACATCGGCAGACTGCCGGAACAATTCACGCCCGCGAATACTTCGATTGCCTGGGAAGGCCATCAGTGGGCGATGATCCTGCTGCCTCTGCCAAGCGATCCATTCCTGCGATTCGCTTTGCTTGCGCATGAATCGTTCCATCGCATTCAAACCGGCCTCGGTTTGAACGCCTCGGATGCACCGGATCCGTCTCTTGATACGGAACCAGGGCGTGTGTGGTTGCGTTTGGAACTGCGCGCTCTCGCCCGCGCTTTGCGATCGGACGGCAGCGCCGGGCGTGAGAGTGCCGTCGATGCCACGCTCTTCCGAACTTATCGTGATCGATTATGCCCAGGTACCGAGGAAATGGAGGCAGCAATGGAGAAGCAGGAGGGCCTGGCAGAGTACACGGGCGTCTTTGTTGCACTGCGGGAAACCGGCGAGACCATCAGCCGCGAGGCACGCGCGATTGAGGCTTTCGAAGATAGCAATGCGTTTGCGCGTTCGTTCGGCTATGCGGTGGGTCCCGCGCTTGGACTATTGCTGGACCGCTATGCGCCGGAGTGGCGCAAGCGCGCGTCATCCGCGCCCTCGCTCGATTCTCTACTGATCTCAGCCTTGAATGTGCACTTCGGGCGGGATCTCCAGCGGCTCGCGACCGAACGTGCGGCCGTGTACGGTTACCGCGCGGTGCTGTCGGCCGAGGATGAACGTGAGCAAAGACAGCAAGCCTTCTTGAGCCGGTTGCGAAAGGAGTTTCTCGACGGCCCAACACTCGAATTCCCGAGTGCGCCAGAAATGAGGAGGAATTTCAATCCTCAGACGCTGGTCCCACTGCCGCCGTATGGCACGTATTACCCGAACGGCACATTCGCTGCAAATTGGGGGAAGCTGGAGGTTGAGTACGGGGGAGCGTTGGTCTCACCGGACAACCGTTCTTTGCGCATCCCAGCGCCCGTTGACATTGAAGCTCGCCCAATTCGAGGCCCCGGATGGGTTCTGCAACTTGCGCCAAGCTGGACAATCCGGCCATCCGAACGTCCCGGTAGCTACGTGCTGACTCCGATTCAGAACAGATGATTCGCCAACAATTGCTTCACGAAATGTCGCGAAGGTAGAGCTATCCTGCGAATCTAATTCACTTTTGCCGGATGACAGGCGTGGCGGGCAGTTGGCAGGACATCAGTCTTAGTGCGCAGAGTTTTCTAAGAAACCCCCAGCAACCTAATTAACGCTTCGCCACGAAACCTAGCAGCGAATCGAAATCCAGCTCGCGATCTTCGTTCGCCCTCGGTTTGCGCAGCGCTTACTCGTCTGGGTACTTGCGTTCGAGCCACCACGCGAGCGCTTGCCAGTTCTTCTCGTAGCCTGCGAGCTGGTGCTCGGCGCATCATCTTGATTTCGCTCTCGGCCTCCTGGGCAGCATGGGCCAGGCGCACGACCATCAGTTCGGCCGTGCTACACACCGCTTCCGGCCAGTCGGCACACGTGTCCCACCAATCCGGCAGGCAAGACAACGCCGTGTCCAGGCGGCGGCCGTGGATCCACAGTTTGTTACAGAGCTCGGCAATCAATGCATCGGTGAGACGGGTTTCAGGCACTGAGCACCGCCTCGGACGCCTTCGCCCCATCGCGCTCAGCTCGTTCGTCTCCTCTCGGCAAGGCCTCGATCTTTGCGTAGATAGTTCACATATCGGGCGACCAGTTCGTCGACGGGCGACTGGCTGGCATACTGCGGCGAATCGGACACGCCAGCATTCTGACGGAAGTATTTCTGAAAACGCAAAAAATCGTCAAAGGATTTTTTGGCCAGGCGCGACCACCCCCATGGCGGTCGCATTACGGCAGCCATACATCCGCCTGAGCTATCATGTTTCTGG
This sequence comes from Bryobacteraceae bacterium, assembly GCA_049585195.1. Classification (GTDB taxonomy): domain Bacteria; phylum Acidobacteriota; class Terriglobia; order Bryobacterales; family Bryobacteraceae; genus KBS-96. The sequence goes on from JBAUZG010000095.1 coordinate 4,680, forward strand.
CGCTTTCAGAGCGCCGCCGTGTCCGCGGAAAGGACTGCGTCCGTTTCAAGCAGTCGCATTGCTGAACTCTTTTCTGCCCAGGCTAGCGGACACCGGGCGCAATAGAAAGGAGCTCACGTGAGTCGCACATTACCCACCCGGCGGATGCACGAGCATCCGGACCTCGATCAACTTAAACGCCAAGCGAAGGAACTCCTCCGCGCCTTCCTTGCTGACGAACCGGAAGCTACGGTGGAGGTCCAGGTTCATTACACCCGTGCTGATCGCGCCACCTTCGCCTTGCATGATGCCCAGCTCGTTCTCGCCCGCAGCTATGGATTCGAAAGCTGGCCCAAGCTCAAGGCATACGTCGAGGGCGTCACCGTTCGCCGCCTTGCCGATACCGTTCGCACGAACGATGTGGCTCTAGCTCGCAAGATGCTGGAGACTCGCCCCGAACTCGCCAATATGGCGATGTCGTACGGCGACGAGCATCGGCCAATTCACTTTGCCGTCATGAATCGCTTGCCTGAAATGGTTCGCCTCCTGATGCAGCACGGCGCGAACGCGCGTGTGGGCATCCATCCGCATCGTGACGCGACGACCGCCTGGATGCTCGCCAAAGACCGAGGCTACGATGAGATCATTGCGGTCATCGAGGACGAAAAGCGCCGCCAAGAGCCCCCGGAGGTTGAAGAGCAACAAGAAGCCCGAGGTGATGAAGATCTCCGTGCCGCGGTCGCCGAGGGCAACATTGAATGGCTCCGCGCCCGCCACGCTGAGGGAACACTGATCAATCCCATTCGTTGGGACGGCGGCGGTCTCCTCACCATCGCAGTCGAGCACAGCCGCCGGGACATTCTCACCTTTCTACTCGATTGCGGGTTCGACCCCAACGAGCCCGTATCGGGAGGAGAAGGCGATTGGGTCGCATATTCGCAAGGCTATCCGCTGTGGACCAGCGCCGCGCTTGGCAGGCGCGAGCTTGCCGAAATTCTACTCGCGCGCGGCGCCGACCCTAACGTACATGTCGATTCGAGCGGCTCTGCCGTCCACAGTGCCTATAGCCACAAGCAGTGGGAGATGGTGGATCTACTCCGGGGCCATGGCGGCGAAGTTACTGCTGACACCGCGACCATCTACCGACAGACCGACCTTGTCCGCAAGATGCTCGCCAGCGGCAAGGCTGATCCTGCCGAAATCCTCCGCTTTGGCGCCAGTGGAGGGGATCCAGAAATCGTGCGGATGATCCTGGACCGAATCGACTGGCCGCATGACGATCCGCGCTGGTTCCGCATCGTCACCGAACCCTTGTATTTCTGGCACCACATTCCTTGGCTCTACGCGGGCAACAAAGAGTTCGATCGCGGAACATATCTGACCTGTTTTAAGCTCATTCTCAACCGATGCGAGCCGAATGTCACTGGAAGCTTCGGTCGCACGCCGCTCCATGAGGTTGCCGCGATGCTCGACCACATCACCGAAGACGAGACAGCCGGTTTCGCCGAAGCGCTCTTGAACGCCGGAGCCAAAGTCGGCGGCCGTGATGACCTGCTGAAAAGTACTGCCTTAGGCTGGGCCTGCCGCTGGGGCCGCGTGAGAGTTGCCAGGCTCATGCTCGAATATGGCGCCGACCCGGTCGAAGCGGACGCCGAGCCTTGGGCAAGGCCGCGAGTCTGGGCGGAGAAGCGGGGCCACGCGGAAATCATCGAGCTCCTGCGAAGGTACGGCGGCTGATCTGACGCACGAGCGCCCCAGCGCCTGTTGTTCCGCTGCCAAGGTCGGACCAATGTGTTCGGGGAACTGCCATGCTGTGGTGGTCGATCCGTCCACTTTCACTGCGATCAGAGACGGGCACTACTGACTTGCAACAAAGCTACCGGTTCTGATTTATGCACGGCTGCCGAAAACTCACCGTTGATCTCAGCCGCTTCGACGATTCCGGGCATTTCGACTCCGAGCTTGGCGGCTTTTAAGGTAATGAGAAGAAAAATTTTATGCATCAAGCGGATTGGAAACTGTGGCCTGTAATCATCTTTCTCCGCAGTTGCCAGTTTCCCTACGTGGGCGTGAGCAATGACAGCGGTTTTGGCCGCGTGTCGAACAACAAATCGCGCTCAAGGCCGAGTTCCGCTGTCGAGCGTTAGCGCTTCCGCAATCGCTGGCATCCCGACGCCAAGCAGCGTGTTCAGTACCAGTTTCGTTGCGACACCCGAGCCGGAGGGACGTATGTAGAACTACTGTTTTGCGAATACGAGAAATAGCTGTGCGCTCGTTTCGAAGGCGTCACGCTCGCAGCCGGCGAACAGAATCAACGTTCCCGCGTCAGCGGCGACCTGCTCCCGGAGACGGCGACATCCCACACCTGGATTCGACGCTCGCCGCCGCCCCTGCGGGGCGAGGCTCCGGTCTTCGCGCGGTTTCGGTTGAAAACAATAACTGCATGGCCAACGTCGAGCAGTCGTTTGGCAATACGCGCAGCCATAGAACCGAGGCCCGCCTTTAACCAGATGGCCAGACGCCTCGCCCAATCAGGCTATTCAGTGCTTGTCGTCAACCCGTCTACCGCACAAAGAAGGCCCCTACTGCAGGTGCAGGTGCCTATACCAAGACCAATTTCGGCCGTGACGACAATAGCTTTATCGCGATCGCTCGTCTCAGGCCGGGTGTGAGCGTGGCGCAAGCGCGTGCAGAGATGGAGGGCATTCGAAATCGTGTGCGGCGGCAGTACCCCAAGGAGGACGCGAACATGGGCGCGACGGTGATGCCCCTGGCCGATGAGGGCATGCAGGGCCTCCGCACGACGATGCTGGCAGCGGCCTGCTGTTTCATGCCTTCAGCTGGATGCCATGTACCTGCCGCGGCGCCCGGTGGATTCGATCTCAATGGACGGGCGCGTATTCGCATTTGCCTTTCTCGTTTGCCTGACCGGCGTGCTGTTTGGCGTCGCGCCGGCCTTGAGCACTTTGCGCGGTGACGTGAACGAGCCTCTCAAAGAAGGTGGACGCGCCGCAGCTGCTGGGCGTCGATTCGGGTTTGAATCCGAAGAACGTGCTCACCATGGGAATCTCGGTTCCTCAGGGGGGAAATCTATGTGGGTCCTCCGGCCCTGCCGCGGTTCTGCCAGGACCTCGACGAGCGCGCCGCACACCCGTCAAGAAAGCTCTGGTGGGAAGCCTGGCTGGACCGGCCGGTCTCGAGTGTCGAAACCATGGAAGAGATGATCCATGATTCGACGGGATCGAGACGGTTTCCCATGCTGCTGCTCGGCGTATTCTCGGTGCTGGCTCTGGCGCTTGCCGCGATCGGCATCGTGGGTGGAGTGGGCCATTCGGTGGCGCAGCGGACGCATGAGATCGGCGTTCGTATGGCGCTCGGCGCGGAAACAGCGGATGTGCTTCGGTTATGAACAGCAGCATGGTCTGGGTAATGATAGGACTCGCGGCCGGCGTAGCAGGTTCAGCCGGATTCACGCGACTGCTGACCGGACTGCTTTATAACCTGCGCCCGCTCGATCCGGCGGTGCTTCGCGGGGTATCGTTGCTGTTGGTCGCTGTCGCTTTGCTCGCCAGCTACTTACCCGCGCGGCGCAGCGAAAATCGACCCCGTCGCGGCTTTGCGCTGCGAATGATGAACACTCGCCGTTCTTATGGCTGGACGTTGCGGGGTTTCGATAGGCGTTCGAAGAAAGGCTTCGCAAATGGCCAACAATCCGCGGTGACTCACTTGTTATACTCGTTCTTGTCGCGCCCGTAGCTCAGCTGGATAGAGCGTCTGGCTACGAACCAGAAGGCCGGCAGTTCGAATCTGTCCGGGCGCACCACCCTAAGTTACTGAATTAATAGGCCTTTAGCGGACTTGGCAGTTTTGGGCGGCTTCCCGGTGCTACATTCTCTGCTACGAACTTTTGCTTTACGCGCCTTTTCCTCGAGGTAGCGGGCCATCTTCTCTCCGGCCGTGTGCACATCGCGTTCGTCCATGATGTTGTAGCGGTCGAGCATGGCGCGCGTTTTCCAGCCCACAATGTCCAGCACCTGTCTTTCCGGCACGCCGGCGCGAATCATGTTGCGCGCTGCCGTCCGGCGCAGGTCATGCACCAGAAGCTCGGGGAACGCCGGCGCGCACGCGAGCCTTGCGCCAGGCGGTCTTCACCTCGCTGATGCCGTGCCCTTGCCAGGAAACGATGAACGGACAGTCCGGATCGCGCACCGTGTAGGCCATATCCAGCCAGGCCCTCAGCTCGCCATAGAGCGGTGCCACACGCGCCTTCTTGGCCTTGGTCTGCTTCCTCTCGAGCCGGATGACGTTGCCGTCCCAGTCGACTTGATCCCACTGCAGGCTGAGGATCTCGCCGCGGCGCATTCCGTAGTGGTAGCCGATCACCAGCACCACTTTCTGATGATCCGGCAGCTCGTCGCGCAGCAGAACGTACTGGTCGTGCTCGAGAAAGCCTTCCCGAACATTGTTTTCCTCGAGCTGGGTGATCGGCGGCACGACATGCACCAGCGGCGGCAATGCGTCAAGCCCAAGCGCATAGGCCCGCACCAAAGCCTCCAGGTAGCGATTTATGCTGGCGTTTTGATAACCGGCCGTCTGCTTCTGATCGATAAACTTCGTGATCATGGTCGTCGTAATCGCCGAGGCCTTGATTTTGCCGAAGGCCGGTTCGAGATGGAGGCGGACATACCATCGGCGGAATTGTAGGAACTCCGCTTTTGCTGCCGGAGATCCTTCAAATAGAGCCTCAGGAGATCGCCGACGTCCGCATTGCTGGAAGTCACCTGCCAATCGTCGACCTGCTTCCGCCGTTCGTTAAGGAGCCGAATTGCGTCGTTTTTGTTAGTCGATTTCGACGATTCCCAGCGATCCTTGTTCTCGCCCGGCACCCGATAGCGGATGTACCAGATCTTGCCGCGCAAAAAGGGCCGCGAGGTACCACGTTCGCCTTTAGGCATTAGCGCTGGCCCTCTCTTGCCTCTTGCTCCATCGCTTCGCGAAGGATCGTGTTGATCCGCGTGATGTGCCCCTCGCCCTTTGACTTCAGCCATGCGAGCACGTCCATGTCGACGCGCACCGTGACCGGCTTCTTGATCGGCCGGAAGAACTCGCTGCGGCGCATGGCATGCGCCCAAGCCTCCGGCGGAAGCGGCCTGGTCTCCGCGTCTAGGTCCAGCTTCTTGTCGCGCTTCTCGTATAGCTCCCTGGTCTTGTCGCTGATTTTGATTCCCTGTCTAGAACTGATCGGCGTACGAACTCTGCTCATATTTGTCTGCCTTTCTTGCTGAAATAATGTGGATGATTTCCCGGTCACCCTTCGATCGATCCGCGAACACGACCAGCAACAGAACAGGCCCTGCGTATCCAATTGCGTGGTATCGCATCTCGCCGCGCTCATCTTCGCGGTCCTCAAGGACGATCAGGTGAGGATCGGTGAACGCCCGGCGCGGCGCTTCGAAGCTGACCTTCTGCTTCGCGAGATTGCGCTTGGCTTTCTCCGGATTCCAGGTGAATTCAACGTCCATCACTATTGTACATACAAAAGCATATGGCAGCCAAATACGGGAATGGAAATACAAAACAGGAACTTCGAGAAGGGGACTAAACGCCTTCGCGCGTGGCCTGGTCGATGAGGCGGTCCAGCTCGCGGCGGTCGAAGCGGAGCTTGTTGTCGATGCGCACGACGGGTATCGCGCCGGCCGCTGCTTTCTGGCGCAAGGCCGGCGCAGTCATGCCGAGATACCGCGCGGCGTCCTCGATCTCCATCAGCCGCTGGCTCGCGCCGTTCATGCGCTCGAGCTTCAGCGCGACCGCTTCCGCGATTGCTTCGATCATCGCGTCGCCTGCGCTCGACATAATCTATCCTTTCCGCTCACCTACCTGCTCGAGCACCCGAACATTGGCGCCGAACCACATCATGGGCGCGAAATTTGGCGCCTCTCCGTCCCCAATCATCAGGACAGTTAGGGTTCGAACTTGGCGGAATGGACTGCTTTCACCAGTGAGTCCAAAGCCGCTCGAGCCTTGTTCTGTGTCCGCGGGTTTTCGGCACCCTCTAGTCTTCCCATTGCCATCAAAAACGCCGAAGCGTACTCGAATTGCCCTTCGCCGAAGGTCAACAGCATCAAGCCGGAATTTTGACCTCCTGTCTCGTCTTCCTGAAGGAAGGAGATTCGATGGCCCGCCGTCGCGTTCGAAATTTGTTCGTAAAACGCCCATTCAAAAACTCCTGCGAGGCCCTCCTTGCCAGCCTCGCGTGCCACGGCGGATAGCCTCAGCAACAGGGTCAACGGTGGCTCCCGATCCTTCTCGTAGTTCACCAGGGCTCGGATCGAGATCCCTAGTCTGGTTGCAAATGCCTGCTGGGATTCGCTTAGGCTCAATCTCAAAGCCTTCACAGCGTCCGTAAGTTTCATACGCTACTGCACATTGTAAAAGAACAATTGACATGCACAGCGTACCAATGGCAGTATTATGTCATGAATACGCACAGTGTGCAAGTACATTGTGCTAGAAAAGAGGAACCGATGAACCACGATCGACAACGGCATCGAGAGCCAGAAACATACACCTTGGAGAAAGCCGCGAAAATTCTTGGGATTAGCCTTTCGGCAGCTTATAAGGCTGCTCACCGGGGCCAGATTCCGACGATTCGTCTCGGAAAGAGGATTTTTGTGCCGCGGAGAGCCTTAGAGAGACTTCTGGAAGGCCAAAATAATAGCGCTGCCTGATCAAAGCGGGGACCCTGATCCAGGTTGCGCCTAGCGGCCGGGCCCTAGAACGATTTCAGTAATTCTTGATTGGCATCAACGCCAGTTTAAGCGCCGGCCAATCCCTATCGGATCAACACTAAACGTCGAAACGTCTGCGCGATCGTTTGGATCTCTGATCGCGGCCGATCCATACGCCAGAAGATGGTGCGCGTACCGCCGGTCCGGAATTTCGCAAGCGAAGGAGTACAGCGATGATCACACTGACCATTTCCAACCAGCGAGGCGGAGTCGGAAAGACGACAACAACCTTGACGCTGGCGCGGTCGCTGGCTGAGCAGGGCAACAGAGTCTTGGTGATCGATACCGACAGCCAGGGTTCCGTGTACCTGTCTCTAGGTTTGGCTCCCGCGGGCTGGCTCCATCAATTTGTCAACGATGGGCTCAGTATCACGCGGGTAGCCACAAGGGTTCACGACCACATCGATGTGATCTGCAGCGACCGGCGGACGATGAGGGTTGAGGTGACGTTAGGCGCGGCAACGGCTAAGGAGATGACGTTCTATTCGTTGCTCTCATGCGCCGAACAACGCTATGACGCGATTCTCTTTGATGTGGCGCCGAGCATCTCGCACCTGCAAAGCTGCGCCATTGCCTACACAAGAAATGTGGTCGTGCCTGTGGCGATGGACGCTCTGAGCATTGAAGGCGCGCGCTCTTCCCTACAGACTATCGAAGTGTTAAATCACTTCCTTCGCTTGGGGTGCCGATGCCTCGGTTTCTTGCCCACGATGGTGGATTACCGGCTGTCCGCCACCGATCTTGTCCTCAGCGCCTTGAAATCACAATCGGAATCATCGGGCATTGCGGTTCTCCACGCAATCCGAACCGATCAGGCGGTTAATAAGGCGCTCAGAAAACGCAAATTTCTGCACGACTTCGCCCGGCGTTCGAAAGCCCTCGAGGACTACGAGACGGCTTGTAACGAAATCCTGCGCTTGCTGGCGAATCAAGATGAGCAAACTCAAGCGATTGCGGCCCGTTGAGGACTACCACGCACGTTGCGATAAGGACGACGACATTTTCGAACTGATGTCCGAGATGTTCGGGCATCGTTCCAGCGAGAAGCCTGCTACCCCTGTCACTTCCGAACCCCCTCACACACTGGAGGTGACAGGCCCTCTCACCTCGGAGGTATCAGGGCGTCGCGGTCTATCACGAGCGGGCGACTATTTGTCTGGGCTTCTGAACGAAAACTTGGGCATTTCACCCCCGCAGTCAACGAGGATGCCCCGCCCTGTCACCTCCGAACCTGCCACCTCCAAGAGGACAGGGCTTGCCGCGCTGAAAGTACGGAAAGCACGGACCGTGCAAGATGGCCACTCCATGGCCGAGCAGCAGATCTATGACACGCTTTGGCGCGAAGCGCGCACGTCGGCCACGGACGAATATCGCGAGATCACAATCGGGTATCGAGCCCTCGCCGATCATGCTCGACTGCATCGAAACACCGTTGACCGGAATCTGGCTTCACTCCAGGAGAAGTTGGCGATCGAAATCACGAAGGCAGAGGATCGCGCCGGAAATATCGGTCGAACCTACAGAGTATACGGATTCAGAAGCGTGCTCGAAAGAAGGGAAGCGGCGGGTTTGGTCTGGATCATCAGAGACCGCGCCGGCGTCCGTCTACTGCGCGATACCGATTCTGCCCCTCACACC
>JBAUZG010000096.1:0-58223 GCA_049585195.1 Bryobacteraceae bacterium
TCGAGAGCCAGCGCTCGGTCAAGCGACCGGCGAGCCTCAACCGGCAGATCCATCTCCGCCGCAGTCATCGCAAATAAAAAATGTATTCGCGCATTGTTCGGCTCGATGTCGCGCGCATGCGCGAGATAACCTAAGGCCCCTTGGTGATCTTTGGTTCTATCCGCCAAACGCGCAAGTTCGAGAAGGTCAGCCACATTGTCCGGTTCTTGCGACGCGACACGCTCGAGCGTTTTGCTCGCGTCGAGGGGGCGATGCACCGCCTCATACGCAACGGCGAGCCGCCGAAGACCTGAAGGAGAAGCTCCGCGGCGGGTATCCAATCCTTCGATCAGAATAACCACTACCGGAGCCGACGGCGGCGATCCCAGCGAGCGATACATGCCATTGAAATCCGATTCCGAAAACTCCGCGAGGGCCGCCAGCCGGGATGCGACGGTCTTCGCTTCTGAGATGCGGTCCAGTGCGCACAGGTCGATGCAGCGAATCGCTAAATTCCCCACCTCCGAGGCTTCCCCTGCCGAAAGCCTCTCAGTCTCGCGGAGCGACTCGCGATATTTCCCTTGCGTCTCATAAAGCGATGCGAGCGCACCGTGCGCTTCCCCGTCGTCCGGCTTCGACCGCAATACATGCTGCCACGCATCTACGGCGCAAGAAACTGACGAAGCGTCGCTGGGCGTTTCAAACTGACAGGCCCGTGCCAAGTTCTGCCAGGCAGGCATCAGATCCGGCGCGCGACGAACCGCCTCCGCAAAGTCCCTGCGAGCTTCGGGCAGCTCGTTTCGCTGAGCATGCACTATGCCTCGCAGATTTAGCAAACCTCCATTGCCAGGCTGCTTTTCGAGGGCAGCGTCAATCAAACGCGAGGCGCTGACAAGATCGCCCCTCTGAATCGCGTTCTGAATCGAAAGCACTGTCTGAGTCGGGTCGGAGCCTTGTGCTCGCAAGCAAATAGACGCGGCAAATATTAGGATCAGAAGCTTCACGGCACTGGGAATCTATGTGTCCGAATACTAACGCAATTAGAGGCGCCGTTCAACGATATTGGCCGAATATTTCAATTTAATTGTCATCGCCCCTTGACACGTTGCTGCGCTTGGATTATAAGACAGAGCTACTAAGAGAAGTAAACGTTTACGGTTGCGTACTTCCGAGGAGACAAGAATGCTACGTAGGCTTCTTTGTATGTCAGCGGCCCAGCTGCTGCTCGCCGCAGCTATATTTGGGCAAAGTCAAAACGCAAGCTTGGACGGTCAAGTGACCGATAAGTCGGGCGCGAGCATCCCCCAAGCCACAGTAACAATTTCGGCCGCAGCCACGCAGCTCAGCTCGACCGTTCAAACAGACAGCTCCGGGCGCTTCGCCTTTCCGAATTTGGCGCCCGGCTCTTACGACTTGACCATTACCGCCAACGGCTTTCGTACCTATGTTCAACATGACATCCAATTGCTTGCCAATCAGGCGGCTCGCATTGATGCCGGTCTGGAGGTGGGCGATGCGGCAACAAAAATAGAAGTGAAGGCCGACGCAGCGCTGCTGAACTACGACAATGGTGCGCAACAGGAAGGAGTGCCGCCTCAAGTTGTCAATCAGCTGCCGCTATTGGTTTCGAGCGGCACTCCTCGTAACGCGGTGCAATTCATTACGTTTCTTCCAGGCGTGAACACCGGCAGCAGCGTGCAAGCGTTCAATGCCCGCATCAACGGTGGCCTGAAAATGGGCGACGAAGCGGTCATGGATGGCGTCAGCATGCAGGAAGGCACCATGTCACAAAGCGGTATGGTGTCGTTCTTCGACTTTGCCACCACTCCGGATATGGTGTCGGAAGTGCGTGTCCTTACCTCGAGCTATGAGCCCGAGTACGGCACTACCACCGGAGGCGAGATCATGGTCACCACCCGAAGCGGGACCGATCAGTTCCACGGCGGTGGTTTTGAGTATTTCCGTAACAAGGACCTCAACGCATTACAGTTCACCAACCAGCGTCCGGCGGGAGATCCCCGTCCCAAGGACAACGAAAATCAGTTCGGCGGCTTTATCGGCGGTCCGGTGAAGCTACCTTTCCTGCCCTTCGTCTGGGGATCGAAGCACAAAACTTACTTCTTCTTCGATGCAGAGTACTTACGCAGCTTAGGTGGAACCATCAGTCCCGTGGTTTCGATTCCTTCTGAACAGGAACGTACGGGCAACTTCTCCGACCTGGGTTCTCCAATTTACGATCCGAAGACTGAAGCAATTACCAACGGTGTCATCAATCGTGTGCCATATGCCGGCAATCAGATTCCGGCCTCCGAGCAAAGCCCGCTCGCCTTACAGTGGATGAAGTATCTTCCCACGCCTACCAGCTCTGGTCCATACAACAACTATTTGTCCATTCCCGTCTCCGACGGCATTCTTTCCAACCTCGACGAATTCCTGTATAAGATCGACCACTACTGGGGCGAAAAAGACCATATGTTTCTTACGATCTGGCGCCAGAAGACGCAACCAAACGAACAATGTGCCTTACCCGTCCAACTTTGTACGTCGAGCCCTGCAAACCCGGAGGACGCTTGGGTCAGCCGCTTCAACTGGGATCATATCTTCACTCCCACGCTGTTGAGCCACTTCGCCGTCGGGTACGTAAACCGCAATGAGGGCTACGGATCGGTAACCGGCCAAAACCCCGCCGATCTGCCAAAGATCCCGAATGCCGTCGCCTATAACGCTTCGCCCGCCGCGAACTTTAGCGGCAATGGGATCACCAATTTTGCGTCATGGGGAAACACCCAGGGTCCCGGGTATCTGAACAAGACCACGCGCCCCTCATACATCACCAATGAATTGTTTACCTGGGTGCGCGGCGCGCACCAAATCAAGTTTGGCGGCGAATTCCGCCATCTGCAGCAGGTTTTCCGCGGAGCCAACAACGAGTCCGGTACGCTTGGCTTCACGGCCGCTTCGACAGGACTACCCGGCGTCGCGAGCGGCGATCCTTTCGCCAGCTTGCTGATCGGCGCGGTGGATAACGGAAATCTGAACGTCCATAACGTCTCGAAATACGGGGCCGAACAGCGTGCCTATTCGCTTCATATTGGCGATACGTGGAAAGCGACATCCAGACTTACGATCAACTACGGTCTTCGCTGGGACAGGTTCTCGCCCACGTGGGAGACAAGCAACCAATTGGCGTTCTTTAGCTTTGCGCCGAATCCCGGCGCCGGAAACTTGCCCGGCAGCCTGGCTTACGCAGGGAACAGCTGGGGCGCCGCCAGCGCCGGTGTCCGCTATCCCGAAAAACCATGGAATGGCGCCTTCGCGCCCCGTATCGGACTGGCGTTCAAGGTTGACGACAAGACGGTGATCCGCGCCGGTTATGGCATCTTTTATACCCAAGCCTTTTATCCGGGTTGGGGCGGCGGTATGTCGCTCGACGGCTTTAATCCGCTGCTCTCATTTGGCGATTCACACAGCGGATATGAGCCTTCGTTTTACATGGACAACGGCTTCCCGGCCTACAGCACCGCGCCGAATATCAGCGCCACCGCCGACAACGGCACAAATGGACCTCAATATCGTCCTACCTACGCCAACCACCTTTCCTACAGCCAGCAGTGGAACTTCACCATCGAGCGAAAACTCGGTAACAGCAGTGTAGCGAGCATCGCTTACGTAGCGAACAAAGGCACCCATTTGCCTTCCCAATTGCAGCCGCTGAATTTCCTGAATCCTACACTGTTAGCCATGGGACCTTCCGTGCTGAACTCGGTGTTCCAACCTGGACAGACATCACTCGACGGAGTCAACGTTCCGTACGCTAATTGGGTGCAAATACTGAACAGCGCTGGCACCTGCAAACCCACTGTGGCCCAAGCTTTAGTGCCTTACCCGCAGTATTGCGGCGCGCTGTTCGGCTTAAACGAAAATGAAGGCAACTCCGAATATCAGTCGTTCCAGACGAAAATCGGAAAGAATTTTTCAAACGGCGCATATGTGGAGGCGAATTACACGTTCTCAAAACTTCTTACCGACGCCTCTTCCACCACGCAGGCCACGGCCGACTACGGTGCCATCGGTGGTGTCATCAATCCAATTCAGGGCAACCGCAATAAATCGCTTTCGCCGGACGACATTCCGAACAGTTTCGCTTTAATGGGAGTCTACGAGCTTCCCTTCGGTAGCGGAAAGCATTGGCTGAATCAGTCGGGCTTCCTGAATCACATCGTGGGTGGCTGGACGCTTTCCTCCAGCATTAAGCTCGTTTCAGGAATGCCGTTATACTTCCGCGACTCGACAGTTTGCGGCGTCCCATCGCAGTTCCAAGCTCAGTGCATTCCAGGCATCCTGCCCGGTGCCAGCGTATTGGCGCAATCGTGGAGCTCAATGAATGTAAATGAGCCCGCCTACAATGTGTCCGCTTTCGAGCCTTCGTCGCTTTTCGCCAACGGAACCTACTTGGGCGTCGGTCCTCGCGTGAGCAACGTTCGCGGGTCTCCTTACCGCGACACCAATCTCTCCCTCTCGAAGAAAATAATTATCGGCGAGCGAGTTACAGTGGAGCTGCGCGGCGAAGCGTTCAATGTCTTTAACAATCACTATTTCACCTGTGATGGTCAGGCGTTCGGCGATTGTATTCCCTTCAATAACGATCCATCCAGCTCGAAATTTGGACAGTGGAACGGCACAGTTACGCAGCCGAGAAATCTACAGCTAGTTGGCCGCATCACCTTCTGAGAGCGCGGGGACGAAATCAGGCCTTGTTTCGTCCCCAGACCTCTGTTTTGACGACGCCTGAGCCTTCGCGCACAGTGATCAAACGGTCCACTTCAAGATTTGCGATTCGCTCGGTCCCGCCGTTCGGCCAACGTATCGTCAAATCCGTTTTTATCGCTGGCCCCAGTCCGAAATGCAATCGCAGATCGTTCACCGAATAGAAACTCGCCTGGCTCAACACTTCTTGCGCCTGAACCTTGCCACCATAATGCGCGGTCACACGAGCCCCGATCGCTGTCCGGTTCGATTTCGTCCCGATCAATTTCACTTTTAGCCAGTGGTTATCGCCTCTCATGTCGTTTCTTAGCAGCGAGGGCGGCTCGTTCATATTCATTACGAGCACGTCAATATCGCCATCATTGTCGAAATCGCCAAAGGCGCAGCCTCTGCTTGAGTGAAGAGCTGCAATCCCAGGACCTGCTTGATCCAAAAGCTCCTCGAACCGGCCGTTCCGCAAATTTCGAAACACGATCCGAGGATTCTTGAAAGGATAGCTTGGCAGGGCCTTTTCAATCTCCGGATAGACACTTCCTGCGACCCAAAACAGGTCCGGGTATCCGTCATTGTCCAGATCGAAGATGCCCGCGCCCCAACTGATAAAGCGAGTTTCCACCCCTAGTCCCGCCGAGTTCGTCACATCGTCGAAACTGCCTTTGCCATCGTTGCGATACAGCACCGCCGTGTCGTCAGCGAAGTGCGTCTTCAGAATGTCAAGATTGCCGTCGAGGTTGTAGTCGCCGATACCTAGACCCATGCCGGCCTGCTCCGTCCCATCGTCGTTCAGCGCAACGCCGCTCTCCAATCCAACCTCGCTGAAGGTGCCATCGTGATTGTTCTTAAAGAGAAAGCTTGGTGTCGAGTCGCACGCTACGTAAATGTCCGGCCACCCATCGTTGTCGAAATCGGCGGCAACCGTCGTCATGCAATAGCTGCCTTTGGATTTCGCCACGCCAGACTTCGCGCTCACGTCTGTGAATGTTCCATCACCGTTGTTGTGAAAGAGTTCCACGCTCCCCGGCGGTAGGCCACGTGGTCCGCAATTCACGGGGATGCCTTTCCAGTTGCAATAAGGGCTCTCGCCAGGCTTTGGGATTTTGATCGGATTGAAGTCCAGATAATTCGAGATGAACAAGTCCAAGTGGCCATCCCGGTCGTAATCGACAAAGGTGCAGCCGGCTCCCCACTTCGGCTCGGCATTCAGTAATCCGGCGTTCTCCGTCACATCCCTGAAAGTTCCGTCGCCATTGTTCTGGAAGAGAATGTTCTTCCCATAGTACGTGATAAAAAGATCGTCGAACCCATCGTTGTTATAGTCGCCAACTGTCACTGACGACGCCCAACCCGTATGTCCCAGCCCTGATTTCTCCGTTACATCCGTAAACGTTCCGTCACGGTTGTTCTTGTAAAGGTGGTTCATTGCACCTGCCGGAGCTCCCTCCATTCGGGAACCGCTCAGTAACAGAATGTCGAGCCACCCATCGTTGTCGTAGTCAAATAGCGCGCAACCGCAGCCGACCGTTTCCAGAATGTAGGTCTTGTGATCAGCAGGGCCGTAAATCAAGGGGGCACGGAGCCCAGCCTTCTCCGCAACATCCACAAAGCACGCGTTAAACGGCAGTCCAGAAGGTTTTGCGCGCGTTTGCGGCTTGACACCACGAGATGCTACGCCCTGCGCCCAGGCGCCTGCCACGGGAAGCCCAAACAGGCTCAATAAATTTCGCCTGGTTAAACGTCCTAACTTTATCGCTTCGGCGCGCAAACGCATCACTTCAAGGATGTCGCTACAGAAAATACTCGAAATCGGTCTCTGTGCGGAACCGTTTTCTGATCCGGAAAATGTGCACCGGCATACTCTGCGGATTGAGTTCTACGTAGTTACGCGCGCCGTGCCAAATGTAGCGCGCACCCGTGATTAGATCGTGCGCTTGGAAGGGATGATCGGCATCAACATTCAGCTCATCGAGTCGTAGATTGACAAATCCGGAATGATTGTAGTGCGGGCTGAGATTTACAACTACCAAAATAGTGTTGGCGCGATCGCCCGATTGCTTGCTGTAACAGATCAGCTCCTCGTTATCGGTGTCGTGGAACTGGAGGCTCCAATCGGACTGCAACGCGGGGTTTTCGCGACGAATCCGATTAATAAGCCCAACCAATTCGCGCAGGTTATCCGGCGCGTCCAAATCCCAGTGACGTATCTGATACTTTTCGGAATTGAGATACTCTTCGCTGCCCGGCCTGAGTGCGCGTCCCTCGAGAAGCTCGAACGCCGGCCCATAAATCCCGTAGCTTGCGCCCAGCGTGGCAGCCAATGCGAGGCGAATGATAAACGCGGGCCTCCCGCCGGTCTGCAGAAATTCGGTCAAGATATCGGGTGTGTTCGGCCATTGGCTCGGGCGGAAGAACTCGCGCACATCGGTTTTTGTGAGTTCTGTGAGGTAGGTCGTCAGCTCCCACTTTGTGTTACGCCACGGGAAGTAAGTATACGACTGGCTGAAGCCCAATTTTGCGAGCCGGTACATGATTTTTGGCCGGGTGAATGCTTCCGAAAGAAACAGCACATCCGGATGATCCCGTTTGATCTCCGTAATCGCCCACTCCCAGAACGGAAACGGTTTGGTATGCGGATTATCAACTCGAAAAATGCGAACACCGTGCTCCATCCAGAATGTGAAGACACTCTTCAATTCGTCCCACAGAGGTCGCCATTCGGACGTTTCAAAATCGAAGGGATAGATGTCCTGATATTTTTTGGGCGGATTCTCTGCGTATTGAATAGTCCCATCCGGCCGCTTCTTGAACCAGCATTCGTGATCCATCACATAGGGATGATCGGGCGCCGATTGAAACGCAATGTCAAGAGCGACTTTGAGTCCCAGATCCGATGCGCGCTGGACTAGTTTCTTGAAATCGTCTGCGGTCCCGAACTGCGGATGTATGCTTTTATGCCCTCCTTCCACAGAACCGATCGCCCAAGGGCTCCCCACATCGTCCGGTTCAGCCGATGGCGAGTTGTTCTTGCCCTTTCTAAACTGCCTTCCGATCGGATGAATGGGCGGCAGATACAGGATGTCAAATCCC
This sequence comes from Bryobacteraceae bacterium, assembly GCA_049585195.1. Classification (GTDB taxonomy): domain Bacteria; phylum Acidobacteriota; class Terriglobia; order Bryobacterales; family Bryobacteraceae; genus KBS-96. The sequence continues at coordinate 7,831 of JBAUZG010000096.1, forward strand.
AGCCCTGCGATGGATTCAAGCTTCGCGCGCACATCGTTGAATGTTCCATGCTGCCCGGCAACCGGCGATGTAGATCGTGGAAAGAGCTCATACCACGCGCTAAACCGGCCTAGGATGGGATCCACCACGATTTCAAGCTGGCGGTCGTACGGCGTAGCCAAACTACGATCCGGATGCTTCCGCATGGTTTGATTTAGACGCTCGGCGGTCGCGCCCGCTCGTTTGTCGGCCAGCGGCGCGTCCGATTGCAAAAAGTTCGATTGTTCCCGCAGCCAACTCGCGTCGGAGCCGCCGGTCCGGACGGCCGCGGATTCCACGAGTTCCGCTCCAATCAGATAGTCGACCGGCGTATCGTTGGCGGCTGCAATTCGTTTCAGAAGATCGCGGCGCCAGGTTTCAAAGTGATCCACCCAGCCCTGAATCGTATATTGATAGCGTCCTAATTCCGAAACTGGAAATTCTCCCCACCAACGGTCATTTACCTCGAACTGCATCGGTTGCTCGATCCACTCCGCCGCCTTCTCATGTTTATAGAGCAGCATCGCGGCAATCGCATCGTGTCCGTCGGCGAAAATATCGGCCTGGACGCGCACTACGTCTCCGATGACGCGCTTAGCCGGGAACCGGCCCGCATCGATCTCGGGCTTAACTCCCTCAATCACAACTCTTCGTCTGCCGTCTTGTTGAGACATGCTGATATCCAGTTGACCCGCCAGTCACATGTTCGATTTCAACCCGCGTCCGCGCGTTTCGATTTATAAATGGCGGAACGGATCTTCCGCCTCCTCAGTGCTGCGGCTCGCCTCACGCTCGAGCGACCGGCTCACCAGATCCTTTGAACCGAGCCCGACGGCCAGCGACAATGCGAGAACGATACCGCCAAACAGGATCGTGAATGCCAGAGACACAATATGACCGCCGATGGCCAGATGCTCCAAAGCCATCGCGACAGCTAGCACCATCACCAGCCACTTGACTCCCATACTGAGCAGCCGCGCGTATTGCAGATTCATGTTAACTGCACCGATCAAAACGCTTCGGGCAAGAAACCGCGCAACCACATTACCCACCAGCAACAGAACAATTGCTGCAATCACATTCGGCAGGTAACCGAAGAGCCTGTCGACGAATTGAGACGTAAGTGTGGCATCGAAGGCCGTCAGTCCCACGAGAAAGCCGATCAAGACGATCGTCCACGAGACCGCCCGTATAGCCAGCAGCGTCGGGCTATGAGAGGGCGACCATTCCGCTAAGCCCCCGAGCCCCCAACTTGCAAGCCTGTCGTCAAACTGAATACTTGTCAGCGATCTCCGCAGACCATAAGCAATCACCCAGGCAAGTACGATCGCAAGAGCTAAAGCCACCACCAGGGCCACAAGACCTGGCAGCAGATTCGCAACCTTCGTGATCACACGAAGCATCGATTCGTGTAGCGCCTGTTGAATCTGAATCCACATTGTTCACCCCCCTCCTACGGATTGAAGCGGTCTGGCCACCGCCAACGGGAAACCAAGTATGGCTTTGCAGCCTCGAATGTTTCGCAAAGCCGGTCGAGACGATACTGAACAGCGGGCGCACTCATCTTCTCCACTTCGAGCGCGTATGAGGCAACCCATCCCAGATACAACGGCGTAAGGGCGCGAAGCAAATGATCGCGGCTGATGGAACGAAGACGGTATCCCAATGAAAAATCGTAAATCACCCGTACCCATAACTCATCCGGCATTCGAAACTCCTCCGTCGTCAGACGGCCCAGCCTTTGCAACTCGAATAGTGTTTTAGGCGGCAACACCAACGCCCAGATCTCCTGCAGATTGCGAAAGCCAAGCTGAAACGGCTCGAGCAGCCGCCGCACATCAACAGCAACCGCGTCTTCCACGTATGAAAGCGAAGGCCCGACCGTGGGCACGGATTCCGATCCGCGGACCCGCTGCCACACTGGCGCATCGCGTTCCATGGTCTGAAAAAGCGGACCCAATACTTCGGCAAGCAACGAGCTGAGGTTCTTCCAGTCCACCGGTGGATATTTGCGTTCGCCCAAATTGGCTTGGCAAACCGGAAAATTTCTGCTGACAGCCTCCGCTCCAATAGGAACTGTTACACGTGACGCGATGTTCTGCTGAGGCTTGGCCGAATCCGATCCCAGCACTTGCCGCAGGAGCTTCGCGGACAGGCCCATATCCGGTCCGAGCGGATTGTGGATGCGCTTCCCATATAGGCTTCGGATCAAAGGGTAAAGAATCGCATTATTCAAGATGCCTTCGAATTTATGAAAAACGTAACAAGGTGATACAAGGTCGAATGCGTGTTCGGTCAATGGCTGTGCTAGATCGAAGACCCATTGCGGGGTTACGGTCTCCAAATCGGAAGCGATCAGAATGTAGGCCTTCGCCTCTAGTTTGCTCGAGGCCAAAGCCATGGCGCGGTAGTCGGCCGATATCAATTGGGCAAAGCTCGCCGAGGGGTCCGGCGGCGGCGGCGCATAAGTAAGCAAGCGTAACGAATTTTCCTGATTAACACTGTCCGATGTCGGATTCGCCTCATGCCCGCTCTTGTATAGAACTACTACTTGTTGTGGCCGGGCGAGCGCCGTCAAACCCGTTCGTACTATTTCCAATGTATGCGACAGATCTTCTCCGGCCTTCGGATCCACCAGGCCGACAACTAGGTCCACAGGCCCAATCTGTGCAGCCTGCTCTTTCGTATCTTCCGGATTGCCGCTGAGTTCCACCATCTTCCTTCCAGTTTCAGCTCCGCATGTGTAAAAGCGCCTACGAAGTGAGTGACAGAATGCCTTCTATCGGAATACGTACCCACGCGGGGCGATTGTTGAGCTCATACGATAGCTCGTACAGAGCCTTATCAAGAAGGTATGCCTCTAATAGCTTTTTGAAATCGCCTCGGTCGGCAGGCAGATAGCTCGCCCCCTGCGCGGTGGTCCGGTAACTACGTAAGAATTCGGCGCTCACCGACCGTTCCCACAATCTTGCCCAAGGCATCAAATGCCCCAAATCGTCGGGGCGCCTCGCAGTGTAATTAAGTAACGTGACGTAGGCAGCATAGCTGAAAGAACGCAACATGCCTGCCACGTCTTTCATCGAGCTCTGCTTGGCGCGCCGCTCTTCGAGTGATCGCGCGGGCTCGCCCTCAAAGTCGAGAATCACGAAATCAGACTTGAATCGTAACACCTGGCCGAGATGGTAATCGCCGTGAATTCGTGTACGCAATCCTTGAGCGTTCTCGCTCCCAAGTTGGCGGAATCTTTCGAGAATCAGGCGCCGGCGGCTCAGTACCAAACCCGCGGCTTCGACGATATCGTCAGGCAAGCGCGACATACTTTCCTTTAGAACGTCGAATACCTTCGACGCATGGTCTCGTATGCCTTTCACCACGCTGCGGAAATCTTCGCTCGTTAGCGGTTCCGGCGCGAATGCCGGGTCGTTTGTGGGTGAGGCTAGCGCTAGGTGCATTTCGGCCGTGCGCCGGCCCAGCGTGGCCGCGGAGTCCAGATATATGCCGACGTGATCGCGCGCAAGATCCGAAAGCGGAAGCTCCGAAAGCTGCACGATATCGGCGAATGTTTCCGGGTCGCCTTCGGTTGGAAAACTGATTCGTGCGCACGCCTCGTAATAGCGGTCGAGCTCCTCTAATGTCCATTTCCAACCATCTCCTTCATTTACCACTAGCCCTTGCAGCATACCGGCAGTAAATGGCTCTGTGCCGTCAAGCACGTATTCGAGTGAGCCGGCAAACGGAGGAATCCGGTCAAAATGAACTTTTTCTGTCAGGTATTTGCCTATTTCAGTGTCTGGATTGGGGCCCGCTTCCTGACGGCGGAACAGCTTCAAAATGAAACGGTCCCCATAGATAAGCGACGTGTTGCTTTGTTCGGCGGACCCACGCCGCACCGGAACTGGCTCGTCCTTCGAACCTCGAATCTCTGTAAAGACCGTGCTTGGTATTCCCCGGATCAAACCATGCTGTGTCTTTAGCTCCGAGCGGTTCTCGATGAACGGGAGCAGACCTTCGCTCATCTCGTCATCAAACACTCCGTCATGCAGGATGCCCTCTCCTTCCGAAGTGAATACCGGCGCGAGGACAGCGTTCGGCGCCGCTTTCGAGACGCGCTCTGCTTCCTCGTTTAAGCTAATGGCAAGCGGTACTAGATACGTGTCCGCCGCTCCATCTTCATACGAGATAGAAACGAACGCTAAGGCTGAATTCTTCCCGTTGAACGCCGTCCAGTCCGAAATCTGCGTCGATTTAATGCGGCGCGCCTTTGCCCCAAACCAGCGCTGCTTTGGAAAGTACTGCGGCAGCACGTCACTTTCTAGAACATTGCGGGCCGAACCTTCAAGCAGCCCTTGCCATCCGTTGCCGACCATTAGCACAGACGCTCCCGTCTCCTCTCCTCTCGCCTCCGTCGCCGTTGCACTCGGGTGCAATTCGAGCCACAAGAAACCGTACGGCGCGAGCGTCAGGCGGTAGGGCTGCGCCGAGATCTCGGGAAATTCCACGTAACCTAGCATTTCCACGGGCACCTTGCCCTCGAGCTCGCGCAGATCCAGGTCAACCGGCTGCGCAAAGCGCGATAAGTTGGCCACGCACAGCACCTGCTCTTCTTCGAAACGTCGAAGATAAGCCAGCACCTTTCGGTTCGCCGGATTCAGAAACTCGAGCGTGCCCCGGCCAAACACACGAAACAGTTTTCGCAGCGCAATCATGTTGCGCATCCAATTCAAAAGCGAAGATTGATCGCTTAACTGCGCCTCTACATTCACTGCCTCGTAACCCCATACCGGGTCCATAATCACCGGACTGTAGAGCTTGGCGGGCGTGGCTCGCGAGAAACCGGCGTTGCGGTCCGCATTCCACTGCATAGGCGTGCGCACGCCATTCCGGTCGCCCAGATAAATGTTGTCGCCCATGCCAATTTCGTCACCGTAGTAGATGATCGGTGTTCCTGGAAAGGAGAAGAGCAAACTATTGAGAAGCTCGATCCGGCGCCGGTTGTTGTCCACGAGAGGAGCCAGGCGGCGGCGTATCCCCAGGTTGATTCGCATCCGCGGGTCCGCGCTATAGGCAAGATACATGTAATCCCGCTCGTCGTTCGTTACCATTTCGAGCGTCAACTCATCATGATTCCGTAAAAATAGCGCCCATTGGCACGTCGGCGGGATTTCCGGTGTCTGCGCCATGATGTCGGTAATCGGAAGCCGGTCCTCCTGCCGCAGCGCCATGTATATGCGCGGCATCAAGGGGAAGTGAAAAGCTGTGTGGCACTCGTCACCATCACCAAAATAGGGCCGCACGTCGCTGGGCCATTGGTTGGCTTCCGCCAAAATCATCCGATTGTCATAGTGCTCGTCGATTTCAGCTCGAATCCGTTTGATCGCCGCGTGCGTTTCCGGTAGATTCTCGCAGTTCGTCCCCTCTCGTTCCACCAAATAAGGAATCGCGTCGAGCCTTATTCCGTCCACTCCCATATCGAGCCAGAACCGCAGGACTTTCAAAACCTCCTCAATGACCCGCGGATTGTCGAAGTTCAGGTCCGGCTGATGAGAGAAAAAGCGATGCCAGTAATATGCCTGCGCCACCGAATCGTAAGTCCAGTTCGATTTTTCGGTGTCGGTAAAAATAATGCGCGCATCTTTGTACTTCTCGGGAGTATCGCTCCAGACGTAAAAATCACGCTCCGGCGAACCGGGAGGAGCCAGCCGCGCCGCTTGAAACCAGGGGTGCTGATCGGACGTATGATTGACAACGAGTTCGATCAGAACCTGTAACCCGCGCTCATGCGCTGCGTCGAGGAAGGCCTGAAAATCCTCCATCGTTCCATAGCTTGGATGCACGCCAAGATAATCCGAAATGTCGTAGCCGTCGTCCTTCAGCGGAGAGGGGAAAAACGGAAGTAACCACAGGCATGTGACACCGAGATCCTGCAGGTAATCGAGCTTCTGGAGCAAGCCGCCGAAGTCGCCAACGCCGTCATTGTTGCTGTCGGCGAATGCCTTGACGTGCAATTCATAGATGATCGCATCCTTGTACCAGAGCGGATCAGAGGCGCTGCCTACTCGTTTCACGTGAAGGTTCCTCCTCGCCTATGATACGAAGGCGAACCGCAAGAGCTCTTGAGCGCACAGGCGTTTGGTGCCGTTGTGCGCGGTTCAAGGAACGTTCAATTCGAGATAATTGACAATTTCCTCGCCGATCGCAAGCGATGCGGTTGCCCCGGGACTGGGTGCATTGAGTACATGTACCGAATTGGCGTAGCGTTGAATGTAAAAATCCTGAACCATTTCCCCGGTTGGTGTCAGCGCCTGGGCCCTTACGCCGGCTCCGCCCGTTTCAAGATCTTTCACCTGAATTTCTGGAACGAGCTTCTGCAACGAACGGCAAAAGAGGTCTTTACTGAACGACCGTCGAAGCTCATCGAAGCACATACGCGGATATTTCTTCAAAAATGCCCACAGGCCGCTATAAGAAACCGCATCCACGATGTCTCTTAGGTTGATATCCGACTTCCGGTAGCCTTCGCGCGCAAACGCGAGCACCGCATTTGGCCCGGCTTCGATACCTCCATGGATCAAACGCGTGAAGTGAACCCCTAGAAACGGAAATTTAGGATCGGGCACGGGGTAAATCAAATTGCGGACTAAGTGCTGACTTTCCGGGCGCAGTTTGTAATACTCACCGCGGAATGGAACGATCCGCACTTCTCGCTTCAGCCCAGCCATTTCACTGACACGGTCGCATTGCAAGCCGGCACAGTTTACGAGAACGTCCGACTGGAACTCGCCTGCCGGTGTCTCGACGATCCACTTTCCGTTCCTGCGAATCTTCGTTACAGGGGCGCCGGTCACTACTCTTCCGTGAATCTGTTGCGCGAGCACAGCGCAGACGCGTGAATAATCGACAATACCTTCCTCGGGCACCTTGATTGCCGCAATGCCGGCGACATGCGGCTCGATCTCCTTCATTCGCTCCGGGCCTAGCATTTCGAGGTCCTTGAGCCCGTTCTGCTGTCCTCTTTCGAACAGATCCTGTAATCGCAGCAGCTCTTCATGATTCGACGCAACCACCAACTTGCCGCAAACTTCGTGAGGAATTGCATGCTGCCGGCAAAACTCGACCATTTGCCGGATGCCGCGCACCGCCAACCTGGCTTTTACTGAACCGGGCTTGTAGTAAATGCCTGCGTGAAGGACGCCGCTATTGTTGCCCGATTGATGACGGCCGACCGTGTTCTCCTTTTCGAGGACGGTGATGTGAGCGTCAGGAAAGCGATCGCCAACCCGATAAGCGGTAGCAAGCCCCACGATACCGCCGCCGATTACTGTGATTGTGCTGGGAGTCAAACGTCTATCTTAAGCGTTATTCTGGACGGGAAAGGTGAATCCCGGTATGACGGCACACTCGCTATGCGCAGTTTTACTCGCAGGATCGGCCGTTTTCCCAATCGCCGCTCAAAACGATTCCGGCATTCCCGGAACTCCTGTCCGGACCGTCGTCACCGTGGAAGCCAAGAAGAAGGGGCCCCGGCCCGACGTTTCCATGCAGGATGTGCAAGCCTATGAGGGCCGGACCCGTGATCAGGTGACTGGCTGGGTCCATCTCACCGGCGGTCACGCCAGTCTGGAATTATTGATTCTGCTCGACGATGCGTCGGGAACAGACCTGGGTGTCCAACTAAACGATATCCGCGACTTTATCAACGCTCAGCCCCAAACGACAGCTATCGGGGTCGGCTACATGTTCAATGGAACCGTCGCCTTTACTTCAAATTTCACGACCAACCATCAGCAGGCGGCTGCGTCGCTCCGCCTTCCGTTAGGCCGTGCGGGCATTAACGGAAGTCCCTATTTTTCGCTTTCCGACGTGATTAGACGCTGGCAGCCAGGTGGCGCCGAACGCCGCGAGGTGCTCATGGTTACTGACGGGATCGATCGTTATGCGATTGGAACGGGCCTCGAAGATCCATATGTGGATGAAGCCATCAGTAATGCGCAAAAGGCCGGCATCATCGTGTATTCGATTTATCTTCATGCGATGGGGCATTTTGGCCATAGCTTTTGGTTGAACAACTGGGGACAAAACCTCTTGTCGCAGACTTCGGAAGAAACGGGCGGCGAGAGTTTCTGGATCGGCTTCGGAAATGCGGTTAGCTTCAAACCTTTTCTCGACGACCTCGCCTCACGATTGAATGGAGGCCAGTTCATGGCCATGATCGTCGCGCAACCGAAGGATAAGGCGGAGCTTCGCCGGATTAGACTTGTCACCGAAGTTCCCAACGCCGATTTGGCGTATCCGAACAGAATCTGGGTTCCGGCGGGCAAATGAGCCCAATCGCCCATCCCTAGAGCGAGGAAAGCCAACGGCGAATCATTGTCTTCGTTGTTTCGTCCAGTTCACTATGATCCAGCCGCACCTGGCGGGTGTGTACCTCGAGCGTTTTTTCCGGCTGGCCTTCAGCTTTGTCGTGATGATAAGCCTGCAGCAGGACGATTGGATTTTCCGCTTCATCGACAGCACGGATCAGCCAGTTCTTATAGCGCCCGCTCTCGTGTCCGACGAACTTATGTATCGCTTCGCGTTTAGGCGTATGCGCTTCCATGGCCTCATCTTACCGACAATGCGCCGCAGCCCGCTTACAGACGGCAGATCAGAAGCTCGCGTTCATAAATCATCTCGGGGGGAAGATGATCGTGCAGATCGATGAACAGCTCTTCGTGCCCAATCACTTCCGAGCGCCAAGCAGCCCTATCGACACGCTGCAATTGATCAAATGTTTCTTCCGGGAAATTGAGGCCATCCCAATTGATATCGCCATAATGAGGCGTCCATCCGATGGGCGTTTCCTTGCCGTGCGAGCGGCCATGAACGCGATCGACAATCCATTTCAGCACCCGCATGTTCTCGCCAAAACCAGGCCACAAGAACTTACCCTCGGCATTCTTCCGAAACCAGTTCACGTGAAAAATGCGCGGTGTGATGCTCAGCCCCCGCTGCATCCTGATCCAGTGGCGGAAGTAGTCGCCCATGTGATAGCCGCAGAACGGCAGCATCGCCATTGGATCGCGCCGCACCTTGCCGATTGCGCCCGCCGCCGCCGCGGTCATTTCCGAGCCCATCGTGGCTCCAACATACACGCCTGAGCTCCAGTTGAACGATTGATAAACCAGCGGAATTGTGTTGGCTCTCCGTCCGCCAAAAATAATTGCACTGATAGGCACGCCTTCAGGCGCTTCCCAGTTTGGATCAATCGTCGGACACTGTGACGCGGGCGCTGTGAAACGGGCGTTCGGATGAGCTGCTTTTGCTCCGGTTTTCCTGCCAATCTGGGGCGTCCATCTGTTTCCCTGCCAATCCACACATTCCTCAGGAGGCTCGTCCGTCAGGCCTTCCCACCACGTCCCTCCTTCGGGCGTCAAGGCTGTGTTCGTGAAAATCGTGTTCCGCGATAGTGTGGCCATCGCATTGGGGTTCGTTTTCGCGGACGTACCCGGGGCGACTCCAAAGAAACCGGCTTCCGGATTGATGGCGTGCAGCCTGCCATTCTCATCGGGCCGTATCCACGCGATATCGTCGCCGACGGTCCACACTTTCCAGCCTTCAAATCCCTTCGGCGGAATCATCATGGCAAAGTTCGTCTTGCCGCAGGCGCTGGGAAAGGCTGCCGCGACATACGTTTTTTCGCCATCGGGGCTCTCGACGCCCACAATCAACATGTGCTCCGCCATCCAACCCTCGTCGCGCGCCATGTTCGAAGCGATTCGCAGAGCAAAACACTTCTTGCCGAGAAGCGCGTTCCCGCCGTATCCCGAACCATACGACCAGATTTCGCGGGTCTCTGGAAAATGCACGATATATTTCTCGCTGTTACACGGCCACGGCACGTCGCTCTGTCCCGGAGCGAGCGGCGCGCCCACGCTGTGCATGCACGGAACCACCCGCTTCTCATCGCGATCGATTTCTTTGAATACGGGTAGACCGATACGCGCCATGATGCGCATGTTCACCACGACATATGGCGAATCGGTAAGCTGCACGCCGATCTGCGAGAAAGGCGAGTCAATCGGCCCCATGCTGAACGGGAGCACATACATCGTCCGCCCCTGCATCGAGCCCTTGAACAACGCCTTGAGCTTCTTGCGCATGGTAAACGGGTTTTCCCAATTGTTGGTGGGGCCCGCGCCATCTTTCGACAGCGAACAAATGAACGTCCGGTCTTCGACGCGCGCCACGTCGCCAGGGTCGGATCGCGCCAGGAAACAGCCCGGCCACAAATCGTCATTCAAGCGAGTGAATGTGCCGCTCGCTACCATCTGCTCGCAAAGCCGATCGTATTCTTCCTTCGAACCATCCACCCAGTGGATTGCGGCGGGTCTGGTCAGCTCCGCCATCTTCTCCACCCACCGCAACAGGTGTTTGTTTTCGCTTAACGGGGTACTGGACGCTGTCCGGTGGGATGGCTCGAACGTTTTCACAGCCGCCACAATTACACCTCCTTCAGTTGCGCCACGCTCTCCTGCGTCAGTTGCCCATTTACCGTGCGCCAAATATGGCGTGGATTGTCGTCTCTCAATTCGAGCGGCAGCGCTTCTTCCGGAAAATTTTGATAGCAGACCGGACGCAGAAACCGGAGAATGGCGGCAGTCCCTACCGATGTGAATTTGGCGTCTGCTGTCGCCGGATAAGGGCCGCCGTGGTGCATGGCATGGCTGACTTCGACGCCTGTCGGAAAGCCATTTAAAATGAGCCGGCCGGCCTTGATTTCAAGTATTTCAACAAGCTCGCGATGCCGTTCGAGATCCGTCGGCGTCCCATGAATCGTTGCAGTCAGGGTTCCCGGCAACGCGCGCGCGATTCGGAGCAAATCGTCATCCGAATTGCAGGCGATAACGATCGCGCTAGGTCCGAAGACTTCGGAAGCGAGAGCATCGTTGTGCAACCACGTCTCTGCATCCGTCTCAAACAGCACCGGCGGCGCTTCCGTTTTCTCGTTCGACGCGCTATGCGAGGTTTTGTGGGCCGTCACGCCTTTTATGTTCGCTACGCCGGCCACACTTGACCTGTATCCTTCGAGAATCTTCGAATACAGCATCGTGCCGGGCGCAGCATCCCCAAAGGATGCGGCGAGCTTTTGCTCGAAGCGGCTGAAACCTTCGCCGCGCTTCCCCACAATTACTCCCGGACAAGTGCAGAACTGACCTACGCCGAGATTAATCGAGCCGAACAATCCTTGCGCTACGCCCTCAGCTGATTTCCCGAGCGCCCCCGGCAGCACAAAAACAGGATTGATACTCCCCATTTCGACAAAGGCCGGAATTGGATCGGGTCGCTCGGAAGCCGCGTTGAAAATCGCCCGCCCGGCGCGTTCCGATCCGGTGAATGCGACGGACATCGACGCTCTATGCCGAACCAGGGCCAGACTGATGGCCGGATCCGTGGCATGAAGAAGCGAAAACGTGCCATCCGGCATCCCTGATTTTTCAACCGCGCTGATCAGAGCGCGAGCAACCATCTCGGAGGTAGCCGGGTGGGCTGGATGAGCTTTCAGCACTACCGGATTTCGCGCTGCGAGCGCCGAAGCCGTGTCTCCTCCCGCTACCGAAAATGCGAGCGGAAAGTTGCTCGCAGCGAATACTACGACGGGACCTACGGGAATCAACATGCGCCTGAGATCGGGCCTCGGCAAAGGCTTACGGTCTGTCAGCGCCACATCGATGCGCGCATCCAAATACGAACCGTCCTTCACCACATCGGCGAACAAACGCAGTTGGTTCACCGTCCTCGCACGCTCGCCCGTGAGACGGTCCTTGCCCAAACCCGTTTCGGTCGATGCTGTGTCGATGAGTTCATCTCCCAAAGCCACAATCTCGTCCGCAATCGTCCGAAGAAATTGAGCGAGATCCTCGGCACTCACTTCTCTGAGCTTCGAAAACGCTCTCTCGGCAAATTCCAACGCCCGGTCCACTTCCTCGAGCGTGGCTTCGTAAAACGGCGTCTTGAGGGGCTTGTTCTCACGCGGATCGAATCCGAAAAATGTCTTTTGCCCCGCCGCCGAAGTCCGCGCTCCAATGATGTTCTTTCCGTGCAACTGCATATTTTCAACCTACCTGATTGACGAGCGTCCCGATGCCCCCAATCGTAATCCGTATCTCATCTCCGTGCTGCAAAGTGAAGGAGTCGGGCGGAACAATTCCGGTTCCCGTAAGCAGAAAACAACCAGCCGGAAAGCGATTGTTCCGATATAAATATTGGACCAGCGTGGCCGGATCGCGTTTCATCGCAGTCAGCGCGGTCGAATCTGCAAAAACGCTTCTCCCTTTGCGTAGAATCTCGAGCCGGATCTCAGTCGAAGGGTCGAGCGGCTGATCCGTCACCAGAATGCAAGGCCCGAGGGCGCAGCTTCGATCGTAAACCTTTGCTTGCGGCAGATAGAGCGGGTTCTCGCCTTCAATATCGCGGGAGCTCATGTCGTTTCCAACCGTGTACCCTGTGATTTTTCCCGAAGGCGTCACAAGCAGCGTCAGCTCCGGTTCTGGCACAGACCACGAGGCATCGTCGCGGATCGCCACTTTCATACCTGGCCCCGCCACGCGGTTCGGTGTTGCTTTGAAGAACAGCTCAGGGCGGTCCGCGTCATACACGCGATCATAAAAATCGCCTCCGCCGGCCGATTTCGATTCCTCCATGCGAGCATTCCGGCTCCGATAGTACGTGACCCCTGCTGCCCAGACTTCCTGGTTCTCGATGGGCGCGAGAATATCGTCTTCTGGCTCACCTTCTTTTGGTTTCAGCCGGCTGACGGCAGTTTGGAGATAGCTCAAGATATCGTCGCGCGTAACAAGTGTGTCCCAGGATTCGCCTCCCATCGTGAACGCATGATTGTTATATTCAACGCGAGCGCCTCTAGTTGTCCGAAACAGTTTCATGAAGCCAAACATCGAGCATAGCGCCAATCACACCCACTCTCTCGCGGACAAAATCGCTCTCATCACGGGCGCCAGCCGCGGCCTGGGCCGCGCCATTGCTCTTGCGCTCGGCAATGAAGGCGCTCAGATCGCCCTGGTCGCGCGAGATGTGGTTAAGCTCGAAGCGGTAAAGAGCGAAATCGAAAGCGCCGGAGGGAAGGCGAGCCTGTTTGCGGCTGACGTTACAGACGAAGAAACAGTGCTGAAATTAGAGAAGCAGATCTCCGATCAGCTTGGCCGCGTGCAAATACTCGTGAATAACGCCGGCATCAACATTCGCAAAAACCTGGTCGACTTCTCGCTCGAAGAATGGCGCAGTGTGATAGACACCAATCTCACGAGTGTTTTCCTCATGTGCCGCACTTTTGTGCCACACATGAGAGGAACAGGTTATGGCCGCGTAGTCAATCTAACGTCGATTATGAGCCATGTTTCGCTGCCGGGCCGATCTGCTTATTCATCGAGCAAGGCGGCGCTGCTCGGCTTAAATCGCGCCCTGGCTCTCGAGCTGGCCGCCGAAGGCATTACCGTCAACGGTATCAGCCCCGGCCCTATCGGCACCGAAATGAACCTGCCCATTATGGAAAATCCGGAAGTCAACGCGCAGTTCGTCGCCAACATTCCAGCGGCCCGGTGGGGCAAGCCGGAAGAAATCGGCGAGCTGGCACGCTACCTTTGTTCGGAAGCTGCGGGCTTCATCACCGGGACAGACATCGTGATCGACGGAGGTTGGTGTGCGAGATGAGTTAACACGCCGCGATCTGGGCTGGGTTGCAGCCAAAGTTTTCGCCGCCGCCAGCGGAGCTGAGTTTTTCGAAAGCTGGCTGCACGCCTCCACTGGCCACTCTCATGCCGGCAATTCGGCCGCTCCGCCCGAGCCCGACCGCTGGCCAAATTATCAACCGAAGTTTTTCTCGCCGTCCGAATTCCGGATGCTCGAAATTTATTCGGCCATCCTGATTCCAACCGACGATACACCCGGCGCGCATGAGGCGCATGTTGCCCCCTTCATCGATTTCGTTGTCAACGCCGCGGCTGAATACGCACCCGAAATGCAAACCGCGTGGCGCACGGCGATGGAATGGCTTGCAAAAGCAAATTTTCAGGAGCTTTCAGAAGGCCAACGCGTAACCCTTGTTCGGCAATCGTCAGCGCCCGAACGCGATCGCAAAATCTCCCATGAGGGTTATCCCACCTATCGGCTGATCAAAAGCACCACCATCCGAGCGTTCTATACATCGCGGGCGGGCCTGGTCGATGTCCTTGAATACAAGGGTCTCGCATACCTGACGCAATTTCCTGCGTGCGATCACCCTGAGCATAAAAAGGTTTAGTAGATGGAATCATACGACGTTGTCATCGTTGGTTCGGGCGCGTGCGGCGGGTGGGCGGCGATGCAACTCGCCCAGGCCGGACTAAAAATCGGCCTACTCGAGGCAGGATCCTCGATTAATCCGGCGAGAGAGTTTCACCACCGCTGGCCCTATGAACTTCCATTCCACGGCGCGGGTCAACCCGGCTATCTGCGCAAATATTTCAAAGGTTCGACCGAGTATAACGACCGGATCATGATCGATGACCGCGAAAACCCGTACACTACGCCCCCGGACAAGCCTTTCCGATGGTCGCGATCGCGCGTGCTCGGAGGCCGCACGCTTCACTGGGGGCGCGTCAGCGACCGCATGTCCGATTTCGAATTCAAAGCAGCGTCGAGAGACGGCTATGGCGAGAATTGGCCCATCTCGTACAGCGATATCGCGCCCTATTACGATCGCGTAGAAAGCTTCATTGGCGTGAGCGCCTCTCGTGAAGGCCTGCCGCAGTTTCCCGACGGCGTATTCCAGCCGCCCATGCCGCTCAACTGCGCTGAAACAATCTTCCATGCGGCCTGCCGCAAGCTCGAATGGCCCGCGACGCAGCGCCGCGTTGCGCAGCTAACGCACATGCTACATAACCGTCCGCCGTGCCATTACTGCGGCAACTGCGTGAACGGATGCGATGTCGGAGCCATGTTCAGCACGGTGTCGAGCACGCTGCCGCCCGCCTTGAAGACTGGCAACGTTACAGTACTGTGCGATTCCGTCGTCAGCCACGTTCTAATGAACAGTGAAAATCGAGCGCGCGGCGTTTCTTATATAGAGCGCTATTCGAAGAACCAGGTAGACATTGCAGCCAGAGTTGTCGTTCTCGCCGGATCGTCCTACGAGAATACGCGCCTGCTTCTCAACTCGCAGCCTGGCGGCCTAGCCAACTCGAGCGGCGTGCTCGGCCACTACGCCATGGACCAAATCAGCGGTGCGGGCGTCACCGGATTCCTTCCGGTTCTGAAAGGCGCAGCGATTCGCAACGATGACGGCAAGTCGAGCGGCATCTACATCCCGAATTTCTTAAACCTCAGCAGTCACCCATCAGGCAAATTCATACGCGGCTATGCCATGAGCGCGACCGGAGGGGCGTCCCAGTTTCCAACTTTCGCCCTAAACGTCACTGGCTTCGGTTCTGATTGGAAAAAACAAGTCAAAAATCTTTATCCTTCGTTTGCTCGCGTGTGGATGTCGGGCGGCGAAATGCTCGCCCGGAAAGAAAATTACATCGAGCTCGATCCCGAAGTGAAAGACGCCTGGGGCATTCCCGTTTTGCGATTCAATGTGACGCATTGCGATAACGACCTGAATCTCTACAACGATTTTTTCGAGCATGCGCAGGAATTATTCCGCGCTGCCGGCGGCGAGATCACCGAAGCCAAGCCGTCCATCAGCATCCCTGGCAGCCTGATTCACGAAGTGGGCAGTTCCCGAATGGGCGCGAGCACGAAATCGAGCGTGCTTAATTCCTTCTGCCAGACCCACGATGTCCGCAACTTGTTCGTTTTTGGCGGCGGATGCTTTGTCACCACAGGCGACAAGCATCCGACCTTAACCATGATGGCCCTCGCTGCGCGCGGTTGCGATAATCTGATCGACCTTGCCAGGCGAGGCGAGGTGTAGACTGCTTAAGCCAGGGTAAGCACAAATGGATCGTGACCGGCCAGTGTTGAGTGAACAACCAGGCGAGGCTCGACCCGTTTCCCCCGATTTTGAAACGCGCGTCTACCGCAAAGTCACCTGGCGTATCATTCCGTTTCTGTTTCTCTGCTACATCTTCGCCTATGTAGACCGCGTCAACGTGGGTTTCGCGAAATTGCAGATGCAGCAGGACCTTGGTATGACCGATGCTGTTTATGGCGCGGGCGCCGGCATTTTCTTCCTGGGCTATTTTTTCTTCGAGGTTCCCTGCAACATCGCGCTTCAAAAAGTGGGAGCGAAGTACTGGCTCGGCCCCATCATGATCGTGTGGGGTCTGGTCTCCGGTTCGACCATGCTTGTCGGGAGCGCGGCAGAGTTTTATGCGGTCCGCTTCCTGCTGGGCATTGTGGAATCGGGCTTCTTTCCCGGCGTGATTCTGTATCTCACATTCTGGTACACGCGAACGCATCGCGCCAAGATGGTGGCGGCCTTTATGACCGCAGTTCCGCTCTCGGGCGTAATCGGCGGCCCGATTTCCGGATGGCTGCTCGATAAGATGTCGTCCATTGGGGGATTGCGCGGCTGGCAGTGGCTGTTTGTGTTTGAAGCCGTACCATCCATCTTCGCCGGGCTTGTCACCATGTTCTTTCTCGACGATGGCCCTCGAAAAGCCAAGTGGTTGAACGATTCCGAGAAGGCATTACTCTGCCAGCGCCTCGATGAGGAAGATGCAGCGAAGAAGGCACACGCGCCAGGGCATCACTCATTTGCCGACGCTTTCCGTAGCAAGAAAGTATGGCTGCTCTGCCTGGTTTACTTCGGCTTCGTGATGTGCAATTACGGTATTGGCTTCTGGCTTCCGCAGATCGTCAAGGAGACGCTGACCAAAGATCCGTTTCAGATTGGCTTGTTGACCACCATTCCATGGGCAGTGGGCGCGATTGCCATGGTGGTTGTGGGCCACCACTCCGACGTTACGGGAGAGCGCCGCTGGCATATCGCGCTGGCTGGTATGGTGTGCGCCGCCGCGTTCGCGTTTTCCGGCTTGCCCAATATTTCCGGCGCGCTCGGGCTCGCCGCTCTAACAGTCGCTACCGCGGGAAACACCTGCGCGTTCTCGACGTTCTGGTCGCTTCCCACAGGTATCTTGTCGGGCACCGCCGCGTCAGCCGGTATTGCCTGGATAAACTCTGTCGGTAATCTTGCCGGGTATCTCAGTCCCTATCTGGTCGGTAAAATTCGCGACACGACTCACAATATGACCTTGGCCCTGCTCATGCTCGCGTTCTCTTCGTTCGTATCCGCGTTGATTACCTTGGTTGCATTCAAGCGCCAGAAAATTTAGAACTGTTTTTCCGATGATCTCTACAAAACGAAAACTGCGGAGCCAGGAGTGGTGGAGCGGCTCCGATTATTACAGCTATGTCCGCCGTACCTGGCTCCAATCCGAAGGTTTCTCGGCCGATGTCTTCGACGGCAAGCCGGTGGTCGGAATCTGCAATTCCTGGAGCGAGTTGAACAACTGCAACGCGCATCTGCGCCAGGTGGCCGAAGCGGTAAAGCGTGGCGTATGGGTGGCCGGTGGATTCCCGCTCGAATTCCCAACGATTTCTCTAGGCGAGGTATTTATACGGCCTACGAGCATGATGTACCGGAACCTGATGGCAATGGACGTAGAGGAATGTATTCGCGCCAATCCGCTCGATGCCGTCGTTCTGCTGTGTGGATGCGACAAAACCACTCCGGCACAGTTGATGGGAGCCGCGAGCGCAAACATTCCGGCCATCGCCGTTCCTGGCGGCCCAACTATCAGCGGCCAGTGGCGCGACAAGAAACTGGGCGCCGGCACAGACGGACGAAAATACTTCGAGCTATTCCGCTCAGGGCGACTCACGGAAGAAGACTGGAGCGAGATACAAGGCGGGTTGGTGCGCAGCGCGGGCCATTGCACGGTAATGGGCACCGCTTCCACGATGACCAGCCTCGCCGAAGCTCTCGGAATGACGCTTCCGGGCTGCGCCAATATTCCTGCTGTCGATTCGCGCCGTCTGCTTTTTGCGGAGATGAGCGGCCGGCGCGCGGTTGAGTTGGCCATCGAGGGACTCTGCCCGTCGCACATCATGACCCGTGATGCTTTCGAGAATGCTATAGCCGTAGACATGGCTATTGGCGGGTCTACAAACGCTGTCGTGCATCTCATCGCCATCGCGGGCCGGCTCGATATCGATCTGCCGCTTGCCAAATTCGACGAAATCTCGCGCCGCACCCCCTGCATTGCAAACGTAAAACCATCGGGCGAGTATCTGATGGAAGATTTTTTTCAGGCAGGCGGCCTGCCGGCGGCGATGCGCGAGATTCTGCCGCTCCTGCACGCGGACGCTCTTACGGTGAATGGAAAAACGGTTCGCGAAAACGTCGAGAATGCGGAATGCTTTCGCCGCGAAGTCATCCGGCCTTTCTCCGAGCCTCTTTCGGCGGAAGGCGGCACGGTGATTCTATACGGCAATCTCGCTCCTAACGGCGCAGTCCTGAAGCATACCGCTGCCTCGCCTTATTTGCTTCAGCACCGCGGACCCGCCTACGTTTTCGAAAATTACGAACAAATGAACCGCGAAATCGACCGTGACGATCTTCCAGTCACTCCGCAAACGGTGTTGGTGATGAAGAATTGCGGTCCGAAAGGCGGCCCCGGCTTCCCTGAATGGGGGCACATCCCTATGCCGCGGGTACTTCTGCGCAATGGCATCAACGATATGGTCCGAATCAGCGACGCCCGCATGAGTGGAACCAGCTTCGGAACGGTTGTGCTTCATGTGGCGCCCGAATCGGCTGTAGGCGGACCGCTCGCGGCTGCCGAAACGGGCGACGAGATCGTCCTCGACACCGCACAACGCCGGCTGACGCTCTCCGTATCCGCCGAAGAACTCGAACGCCGCCTCTCGAAGAGAGGTACTGCCATTACACCGTTCCCGCGCGGCTACCAGCACCTGTTCCTCGAACATGTGCTGCAAGCCGACAAAGGCTGCGATTTCGACTTTCTACGGAGCCGCGCCGCGCCCTGACGGAACTTCGTCACCAGACCGCTCCGTCGAAAGCACAGGCCGAAGGCCTTTGTTTTCATCGCCTGCGATGTCCCGAAGGAACATGGGGGTCTTGCTATCGCGCCGTCCTGTGACCTTCGGATCGATGGTTATTACTTTTTTGTCGGGTTCGAAATACCACAACAGTATGGATCGGCCGATCCGTTCTTGAGCGGTGAAGCGATTTGCCCAGTGCGGCTCTCCAAAGACCTTCCAGATTGTGATGCTGACCGCATTCCATCCAGGCGAGGGCCGATCGATGTTGCCGTTTAGCATTCGTGGGAATGGGTGACCGGCAAGCGCATAGGTGCGGTTGAACGGAATGAATGTGACCTCCGCCGCACCTGCCTGCTGGAGGCGCATTCCGAGACGCTTCATGTCCTGGCCCCAGTCAAGATCCGAATCGGCAACCCAGTTTTCCGGATGATTGCCTGCAACCAGGTTCGTATAGGCAAGATAATCCGGATGCTGCCATATACCCGAAATCACGTGCGACAGAATCAGACCCGCGAGGATCCAGCTTCCAGCGCGAAGCCTCTTCCAGGAATTGCCGAAATGCCCGCTCGCACAGATGCCTACGGCTACTGCGAGACCTATGTAGATTGCCAACACGTACCGCACGCCAATGTTGATTCTGCTGCTCAGTGACGCCGCGAGCAAGATGCCGCAGGAACACATCAGGGCCAGCAACAAATCCATACTGAGGCGCTTCCTGAATGCGGTCCAAGTGGCCCAAAGAACCAACCCGATCATCGCCAAAGGCGTCTTAATGAAAAGAACAACCGGATAGTAATACCAGAATCCTGTCTTGCTGTCTTGCCCTAGCAGATAGGAGGGATGGCCTCCTTCGTTATATTTCCAGACAGAATGAAGGCCAGCGAAAAAACGAGGCGCCGGCAGCCGGCAATGCAAATAGGGAACGCGGGCAAACGAAAACAAATAGCCAGCCCAGATGACAAAAAATGCGATGGCTGCGATGACCAGGATCGACTTACGCCGCCCAGCGATCTCCGCCTTCAAAACTGCCACCGGTTTGCGACTGTAAACCGCGTAAGTCACCCACATAGACACCCACGCCGCTGGGACAAAAACGGCCGCCGTAAATTTTGAAAGCAGGGCAAGCCCGAACACCACGCCGAGAGCGCACGTTCGTACCCGGCTAGGGTTCTCAGCCCAGTAGATCGAAGCGAGAAGTGTAGCGCCTATGAACGCCGTAACCGCCATGTCTGTCGTGATGAGACCCGAATGCGCAAGAATTGGTGGAAGAGTCGTGAAAAGCAGTGTGCTCACAATAGCGGCCGCTGAGCCGCCGCCGCGATACGCCCAGAGAAACACGACTGCAGAGCCGATCCAGAAGAATGGGAGTATGCCGAGGCGTCCGAGCGACAGGATGCGGTCGTAATGCTCTCCATGCCCGAGAATCCGGTAGCCTTCCATGTATGCATTCGGTCCGGCTTGGAATCGCTCGCCGCTAAGATACGGGCCAATAGCGCCAAAAACCCTGGCTAACGGTGGGTGTTGATCTTCGTACCGGTACTTGTGAATGCTAAGCCATTCCATGCCCGCCGCGAGCTGATCGGGTTCATCGATAGTGTGGTTGAACACTCTATACGTCGAAATAATGCGAAGCGTTCCGATCAGCACCAATAAACTTGCAATGAACGCGGCAGACTTTCGATTGATCCGTTCACTCATCATGAATCAGGCGCCAAGACTCAAGATTAACCTGCACATTCGTCGCTAACCGCTGCCCCTTGATACACTCGATACCATGTGCAGGGCCGGTTTCTTGACAGCCGCGCTAAGCAGCATCCTGCTGTGGAACGCGAGCGTCGCTGCCGGCGAGGAATTAACCCAGGAGCAACTCGACCTCCTACATGATTCAAAAGGCTGGGAATATACGGCTATTTTTGACAAAGACAACGGCTTCCCCATGAACCATCAGTGCTTTGTGGAAGGTCACCCCAATTCCGATGCATGCCGTGGGACAATGACCGTCTCTTCCGACAGTAACTTCGTCCAAGACGTATATATTCACGGTGCAGAGGTTCAACGCCACGGAACCTACGAGCTCGATGGCAACCAGATCACATTGCAAGATGAATTTGGAACAAACGACGGACCCTATACTGTGGACATCGACCCCAAAGCCAAAACGATGCGCTTTACCTTGACGAACGCCGGCGACGTCCGGATTGGAGCCGATTTTCTGCTCGAGCGCCAATACCAGAAATCCAAGCGCAAACCCCAAAACGGCTCGAGCCAGAACGGCACGAACCAATAAGCTACGCTAGAAAATCGTGCCGGCGATCGAGCGGAGCTATACAGGACCGAAGCATCCAAGACCCAGATATCCCGTACCTTCCTTCAAAGCATTCCGTTTGCGTATCTTCGCGGTTTTGGCGGTCCTTGGCCCCGGCTTCATCACCGCCAATGTTGACAACGACCCCGGCGGCATCCTCACCTATTCGCAAGCGGGCGCCAAGTACGGCTATGCGCTCCTTTGGACGTTGATCCCGACGACCATCGCGCTGATTGTGGTTCAAGAGATGGCGGCGCGCATGGGAGCTATCACGGGAAAAGGCCTGTCGGACCTGATTCGCGAGGAATTCGGCTTGAGGATGACCTTTTTTACGATGATCGTTCTCGGCCTCGCGGATTTTGGGAACATTGCAGCCGAATTTGCAGGTCTCGCTTCCGGACTCGGCATCTTCGGCGTCTCGAAATATATTTCCGTTCCGATTGGAGCCATCCTCGTTTGGCTGGTGATTGTAAGAGGATCTTACAAACCTGTCGAAAGAGTGTTATTGATTTTCTCTTTTATTTATTTCACTTACATAATTTCAGCGTTTTTAGGCCATCCCGACTGGACTCGAGCGATCCACGACACCGTTGTCCCGCAATTCTACCGCGATCCCGGTTACATTGTCATGATCGTTGGATTAATCGGCACCACGATTACTCCCTGGATGCAGTTCTATCTGCAGGCTTCCGTCGTGGAAAAAGGAGTCTCGAAGCGCAATTACAATCTGTGCCGCTTGGACGTGGTGATTGGATGCATTGTCACTGACGTCGTCGCATTCTTTATTGTCGTGGCCTGTGGGGCTACCATCCACAAAGGGCATGTGCAGGATATCTCGGAGGTAGGCGAGGCGGCAAAAGCATTGGCGCCGTTTGCCGGAAAATTCGCCTCTCTACTCTTTGGAGTGGGCCTCATCAATGCGTCCCTGATGTCGGCTGCAATTCTGCCGCTCGCAACCACGTACAACATTTGTGAGGGCCTCGGGTTCGAATCGGGTATCGATCGGCGTTTCAGCGAGGCTCCCGCATTTTACGGCCTCTATACGGCCTTGATTGTTTGCGGCGGTGCGATTGTCCTGATTCCGCACTTGCCACTCTTCAAGCTGATTCTCCTATCCCAGGTCGCCAATGGAATTCTGTTGCCTTTTGTACTGATCTTTATGCTGATACTGGTAAATCGGCGCCGGCTGATGGGCGAGTACAGAAACCGCTTCCTGGGAAATTTTATCGCGGGCACGACGAGCGTAGTGATGATTGGCTTGACAGTGGTGCTGATTTGGACAAGTTTGAACGGAGGTTAGTTCCCGTCGCAAGCTTTCGGCCACAGATAATCTCAGTTCAGCGTGTGTAGACCGAAGAGATCTTTGAGATCGGATAAATCTGACCTGCGAGTCGCTGCGCAACCTGCCGATGGGCCAGTGAGTGAGACTCGCGCTACTACTTGCCGCATTCTCCGCAATAAGGTTGCCTGGGGCTGTCGTTCCGGATCTTGGCCCTCTTCCGATTGCCTTTGAGCCAAACCGGGGGCAATATTCGCCGGAAGTACAGTTTGGAGCTCGTACGGAAAGCCTGCGGCTGAGTGTTTTAGCGTCCGCAATTCGCATCGAAACACCGGGGACGCAAAATCCGCTCGAAATTCAATGGGCCGGCGGCCAGCGGCTAAGTATTGAAGGGGAAGGGCAACTGCCTGGAACGAGCAACTATATTCTAGGTGCGAGCCCTGCCCGGTGGCGCACCAATATCCCGACATTTGCGAAGGTTCGCGTTCATAACATTCAGAGCGGGGTTGACCTGGTCGTCTACGGCAATCAAAACCAGTTGGAATACGACCTCGATCTTGCGGCCGGCGTTGCCGCGGAATCGGTTTCCTTGCATCTTACAGGAGCGCGCCGTCTATCGAGAACTAAGGATGGCGACCTCCTGATCGATTGTGGTAGCGGGTTGATTATTCGCGAGCATCGCCCTGTCGTTTACCCGTTTCAGCATGGAAGAAAAGTGCCGCTCGTGGCTTCCTACCGCATTCGCGGTTCGGATGTAAGCTTTCGGGTTGCGAAACACGATGCCGCCAAGCCGCTGGTGATCGACCCGATGTTGTCGTTTTCCGCCGAGTTTGGCGGGACTGGAAGCGATCGTGGCAAGGCGGTGGCAGTCGATTCATCCGGCTACATTTATATCGTCGGGGATACATCGTCCCTGGATTTTCCGATGGCGCAACCATATGAAGACTGGCCGACTACAGCGGCTTCGGTCAGCAATCCCCGGCATATCTTCGTCACAAAGCTTCTTCCCGACGCCTCTAACATCGTTTTTTCAACGTATTTAGGCGGCAGTAGCGGAGAAAGCGGCCGAGGAGTAGCTGTCGATCCGAGCGGCAACACTTACGTGATTGGCTCCACGGTCTCGACAAATTATCCGGTAACAACCGGGACCCTTCAATCCACGACGACGCCAACCGGGCGGACAAATCATATTGTTCTGACCAAACTGTCCACTAATGGAGGTTCATTGGTTTACTCCGCTGTTATCGGAGGCAGCTCGGACGACGAAGTAGCCGGGCTCGCCATTGACGGCGGAGGCGATGCATTTCTAACCGGAACCACTAACTCAACGGACTTCCCGGTCACAAACGGGGCGCACAACGATCTGGAAAAGTTGAACGGTCTGAACTCGGCGGCGAAAATCTTCGTCACAGAGGTAAATCCCACAGCCACGGCCTTCGTGTACTCCGCCGTAATCGGCGGAACGGGTGTCGATCAAGGAACCGCGTTGGCGATCGATGGATCGGGCAATGCATACATCGCGGGCACAACGACCTCCACCGATTTTCCGGTCACTCAGGGAGCTCTCGAGACCGCGAGCAATATCACCGGTTCGAACACTAGGGGCGTGATTGCGAAGATCGCTGCGGGAGGAGCAAGCGTTGCTTTCGCTACGTATCTCGGCGGAACAGGCAGCGAACAGATGGCCGGTTTGGCGCTCGATTACGCTGGAAATATTTTTGTCACAGGGCTGACAACTTCGTCTAATTTCCCCACGACAAGCGGCTCCTACCTAGCGCCAATCAACGGCAGCGCTAACGCGGTGTTCATCACGAAAATCAAGACTGACGGATCGGCGATTCTCTATTCATCCATTTTTGGCGGAATGAATAACGCAGTGGGAGGTATAGCGGTCGATCAGAACAGCCAGGCGAGCGTAGCCGGCACAGTAAACAATGGACTCGCTGTCACGGCAGGCGCGCCGCAGATATTACCGGGAGACGGCGCCGCGCCACCAGGAGTCTCGGGGACCACAAATGCGTTTGTTCTCGAGTTGAACAGCGCCGGCACCGCTCCTGTCTTTTCCACCTATCTTGGCGGAGTAAACGCTAGCGCGTCAGCTATTACCGTCGATCAGAGCGGCGATGTGATCGTGACAGGCAGCGGGGATTCGTCGTTTCCAGTGACCGCGGGCACTTACGAGAGCGTAGACATAGGGGCAGGTTTTTGTCGCCGAGATTTCGGAATCCTCGAGCTGCTCGTTTTCCGTTAATGGAGTGACAGCGCTCTCGGCCACGGTCACGGCTCCGGCCGGATGTAACTGGATTGCGGTATCCGGCGTGCCCTGGATCGGCGTCAGCTCGGGCCAATCCGGATCGGGAAACGGAACCGTTCAGCTAGTCGCCGCGCAGAATACGGGGATCCAGCGATCGGGGGTTGTCTCGATTGCCGGCGTGCAGTTCACGGTCACTCAATCGAACGCCTGCAACTTCTCCTTATCCTCGACAACAGAGTCCTTCACATCAGCCGGCGGACCTGGCTCGTTTTCGGCATTCACGTCGATGGGCTGCACTCTGCCAACAGCGGTGAGCTCCGTGTCCTGGATCCACATCACCTCTGGCGCAGGGGTTTCGCCATTCACTTTTACCGTCGACGCCAGCACCCTCGGCTTCGCGCGATCGGGCACAATCACGCTCGGTTCGCAGGTATTCACGGTAATCGAGGCGGCGGTGCCGACTATGGTGCAGGTCACCTTCAACGCGAACATCTCCGGCGTGACTTTAACAACCATTGGAGTGGGTTGCTCTCCAGGCGCCTACACTCTCCCCATCACTTTGTCGTGGGCGTCTGGCGCAGCCTGCATCGTGAACATGCCGGCGCCGAACGGCTACGCGTTCGCGCTTTGGATGGATGGACCCACAGCCAGTTCCCGCACGATAACCGCCGGAGCGTCAGCCGCGACGTATAGCGGCGTCTTCAGCGGCTGCACATACTCAGTTACAGCACCCGGCAAGATAGTCAATGCTGCCGGGGGCTCCCTTAGCATCACCATCTCGACGCAAACTGGATGCAGCTGGACGCCGGTCTCTTCAACAGCTTGGGCTTCGGTTCAAGGGGGCGGCGCCGGCGCGGGAAGCGGCACGGCAACTCTGACCTTAATCGCCAATCCGGGCTTGCCCCGCAAGACCACAGTTAGCGTCGCCGGAAGCTCGGTTACCGTGCACCAGGCAGGCATCGCATATCCAATCGTCTTCAGGCCAAGCAACGGAACCTGGTACGTCTCACGTACTGCAACTAGTGGAAGTCCCTCGATTCAGCAGTGGGGATATCCCAACGATGTCCCGGTACCGGGCGACTATGACGGCGACGGCAAACCGGATTACGCCGTGTGGCGCCCGTCCACAGGGACGTGGTGGGTTATGCCATCGGCCTCTCGGGGTGCGCTCATCATTCAGCAATGGGGCTATGCCGGCGATGTCCCGGTGCCGGGCGATTATGACGGCGACGGCAAGACAGATTTCGCCATCTGGCGGCCCTCCACGGGAACCTGGTGGGTCATGCCGTCATCGGCTCCAGGCACGCTCATCGTTCAGCAATGGGGCTATGCTGGCGATATCCCGGTGCCAGGCGACTATGACGGCGACGGCAAGACAGATTTCGCCATCTGGCGGCCCTCCACGGGAACCTGGTGGGTCATGCCGTCATCGGCTCCAGGCACAGTCACCATTCAGCAATGGGGCTATCCAGGCGATATTCCGGTACCAGGCGACTATGACGGAGACGGCAAAACAGACTTTGCCATCTGGCGGCCCTCCACTGGGACATGGTGGGTGATGCAATCCGCCTATCTGGGTCAGCCTCTAGTCCAACAGTGGGGATACTCTGGTGACGCTCCCGTACCCGCTGATTATGACGGCGATGGCAAAACAGACTTTGCTATCTGGCGACCGTCCACCGGGACGTGGTGGGCCATTCCATCGGCTTCTCCTGCTGCCTTCCTTATCCAGCAATGGGGTTTGCCGGGAGACATTCCCGCCGTGACGCCGCTACCAAATTGATCGCATTTAGCGAGTTCCGCCCGGTGATACCATACGAGCAGCCAAGCATTCTGTGCTTTTAAATTGACAGGCGCTCTTGTCAAGGAAGGTTGTTTATCGTGGCGGCTGCCCAGAATCGCACTTTGTCCATCGTGATCCCAGCGAGAGGCGAAGAGGATTGTATTGAGGACACCGTTACACGCCTGATTCAAGCGCTTAGCGAAGCCAAGATTCCGCACGAAATTCTCGTAGTCGACGACGGAGATAACGAAGCGACTGCGGAAAAGGTATCGCGGCTTAGCGCGCTGAACCCGCGTGTACGCTTGATTCGAAATCGGAAAAGACATGGCTTCGGTTTCGCGGTTCGAAAGGGATTGCAGCATTTCAATGGCGGCTACGTGGCGATCTTCATGGCCGATGCTTCGGATAGTCCGGACGATCTGGTCCGATACTACCGGCTCATCGAACAAGGCTACGATTGCGTTTTTGGCTCGCGGTTCATCTCAGGGGGAAAGACGATCGACTATCCCTGGCAGAAGCTTGTGCTGAACCGGATGGCGAATTGGTTTATCAAAGTGTTGTTCCGCTTGCCCTACAACGACGTTACAAACGCTTTCAAGTGCTATCGGCGCGAGGTGATCGAGCACATGCAGCCGCTTATCTCGCCTCACTTTAATTTAACGGTCGAGATGCCGCTCAAAGCGATCGTTCGAGGATTTTCCTATTGCGTTACGCCGATCACCTGGACGAATCGGCAAACAGGTATATCAAAGCTGAAGATTAAGGAGATGGGAAGCCGCTATCTTTTCATCGTGCTATATCTGTGGCTCGAAAAATACCTGTCGCACGGAGATTATCACCGGAATCAACCGCGTACCGAAGCGACGCCAGATCTGCAGCAAGCCGCTACCAGGCACTCGCGATAGTGCTGAACACATGCGGCTGCACTTGAAGCAGTGAATGCACAAGCGTGTTCTGATCACGGGCGGAGCTGGATTTGTTGGCTCGACTCTCGCCATCACTCTAAAGCAAAATCACGCGGGCCTCGAGGTTACAGCTCTCGATAATCTGCATAGGCGAGGCTCGGAGCTGAATCTTTCGAGACTGCGTTGCGCCGGCGTCCAATTTGAACATGGAGATATTCGATGTCCCGGCGATTTGCGCGCGTTGAAGCAAGCGCCTGAGTTGATTATCGAGTGCTCAGCCGAACCGTCGGCACAAGCGGGATATGGGGGATCGCCGGAATTCCTGATCCAGACGAACCTGAACGGGTGCTACAACTGTCTGGAACTCGCTCGAGAGACAAAAGCCGACCTGATTTTCATTAGCACCAGCCGCGTCTACCCGGTCAAGAAGCTGAATAGTCTTGCCTTCGAAGAAGGAGCGACGCGATTCATTCTGAGCGACCGCCAGACCGTCCCCGGTTCATCGCGCGAAGGCATCAGCGAGAACTTCCCTTTGGATGGAGCCCGCTCGCTATACGGGATGACCAAGCTTGCCGCCGAGCTGATGGTTACCGAATACGCTGATGCTTATGGCCTGCGCTGTGTCATCAACCGCTGCGGTTTGATCGCCGGCCCATGGCAGATGGGCAAGACCGACCAGGGCGTGATTTCGCTTTGGATGGCTGCCCACTATTTCAGGCGCCCGCTTCAGTACATCGGGTTCGGCGGAACGGGGAAACAGGTCCGCGATATTCTCCACGTTGACGACCTGTCCGTGCTGATTCAAGACCAGATGCAAAATATCAGCGAGTATGCGGGAGGTTTGTTTAACGCGGGCGGCGGGTTGTCCGGCAGCTTGTCGCTCAGGGAGATGACCGGGCTTTGCGAGAAGATAACCGGAAACAGGATCGACATTCACTCGTCAGGCGAAGACCGGCCAGCCGACGTTCGAATTTACTTGACTGACAATCGGAACCTAACACAATTTCGAGGCTGGCGTCCGCGTCGGAGCCCCGAAGACGTTCTTACAGACATTTATCAGTGGATCAAGCGCGAAGAGGAGTTCCTGAAGCCTATCCTCGCGCCTGGGTAGAGCTGGTTTCGGTGCAAAATGCCCATTGTGACCGCGTGCTGGCGCGCGCGGCTTTCGAGGGTGGAGCGGCCTCCGGCCTGCCATGCCGCCATTCCTGGCGGCATTTTTCCGCTTACCCGGCGTGCTCGCTCACGCTCAGTAACATTCCGAGCAGCAGCAACGTGCTCAGCAGCGAACTGCCGCCGTAGCTGATCAGCGGCAGCGGAATACCCTTCGTCGGACCCAAATCCAAAACCACGCTGATGTTGATGAGCGCCTGCGTCACTACGCAAGCAGTAGCAGCCAAAGCCAAATATCGCCCAAAATCGTCGTGGGCGACATAGTACAAGCGCAACCCGCGCCACAATAGGATGCCGAAGCCCGCGAGCAGCGCCGCGCATCCCAGAAATCCGGTTTCTTCTCCAATCACCGCGTAAATGAAATCGGTGTGCGCCTCCGGCAGGTACAGCATCTTCTGCTTGCCCTCCATCAGCCCCACTCCCCACACGCCGCCCGATCCCACGGCGATCTTGGCTTGCCTCTGCTGGTAGCCTGGATCGCTGGTCGAGGCTGTTTCCTTCGCGTAGCTCAGGATGTGATTGTTTGGGTCGATCTTGGCCAACAGCCTGTGATCGCGGTCCAAGAAGTCGATTGCTCGGCTCAGCCTGTAGGGCTTCATCGCGATAAACCCTACTCCGAGCATTAATCCGAGCGCTGCCGTCATCCACAAATACCTGACATCCAGACCGGCGACAAACATGACTATCCCCGTCATTGTCACGAGCACTACCGCCGTTCCCAGATCCGCGATCGCTACGAAAAATGCGATCGCGCTGATCGACAATGCAATCGGCACAAGCGTGTATCTGTCGTTGACCGCTCCCGCACGTTGCGAAATGAAATAGGCCAGAAACAATGCGAGCGCCGGCTTCGCGAATTCGGAGGGCTGAATCGAAAACATCCCCGCCCTCAGCCATCTGTGCGTCGAGCCGTCAGTCAAATACACGATCAGCAGCAGCAGAACCACTGAGCCTATGCCGGCAAAGGCAATTTTCGGCGAGTTCCAGCGCCGGTAGTCAGACCGCTTGCACCACATCAGGACGACGAACGAGAAAACCCCCCATCCTGATTGCCTCAGAATGAAGTGCGTGCCGGAAACGCGAAACTTGATCTCGGCAATCACCGATGAGGAACTGTACACCATCACCAGCCCGAAGCAAACCATCGCCAGGATAGTGAAGAACAAGGTCCAGTCCGTCTTTAACCGTTGCGCCATGTAATGGCCGGGCACGCCCGGCGTTCCCCTCACAAAACCGCAGTTAGAACAATTCTTGCACTATTTGTTTGTATGCGCGGCCCCGATGCTCATAATTTTCAAACTGGTCGAAACTTGCGCAAGCGGGTGCAAGCAACACCGTATCGCCTGGCTTGGCTGATTCCCGCGCATGCCATACCGCTTCTCTTAACACTTCCGGACGCACCAGCTTCACGGCTCCTTCCAAATCGTCGGCAATTCGGTCAGCCGCCATGCCAATGAGCAGAGCGGCTTTCGCTTTGGCATGTAACGGTTCGCGCAGCGGCCGGTAGTCGCTGCCCTTATCCTTACCGCCCAGGATGACCCACAAGTTTCCATCGAAGGCATCGAGCGCTTTTAGCGCTGCGTCCACGTTGGTCGCTTTCGAATCGTTGTAATAATCGACGCCCAGGAAGTTGCGGACGAACTCGATGCGGTGTTCGACGCCCGGAAACGTTTCGATCGCGTCCCCGATTGAAGAAGCCGGCGCTCCCGCCAGCCGCGCGAGCATAGCCGCCGCCATCACATTTTCGACGTTGTGCATGCCTCGCATTCGTATCTGGTCCTTGTGCATCAACTTTTTGCCGTTCAGCAGAATCTCGTCGCCGTCGAGCCAAACGCCACACGGAACCTTCCGCTTCGAGCTGAACCAGAACACCTCGCCCTTAGTCCGGCTCGCAAACTGCCGGCAGGTCTGGTCCTCGAAATTCAAAACGGCACTGTCCCCTGCTACCTGTGTTTCGAACAAGCGCGCCTTTGCGTTCGCATATTCCTCGAACGTGTGATGCCGGTCGAGATGATCCGGTGTAACGTTCAGGCAAGCTGCCACACCCGCGTGAAACCGGAAGATTGTTTCGAGTTGGAAGCTCGACAACTCGAGCACATTCCACCGCGAATCGCGTGAAGACTCGGCAAGGGACGTGACCGCCGTTCCGATATTTCCTCCCACCAGGCATTCGATTCCGCATCGGCGCAGGACATGCCCCGTCAACGCCGTCGTCGTGGTCTTTCCATTCGAGCCTGTGATACCGATCACCGGGCCCTTCAAGTAGAATCCGGCCAGCTCCACTTCGCCAATCACTGGAATGCTTCGCACCCGGGCTTCTACGAGCAGAGGAATGTCCACCGGGACACCCGGGGAAACAACAATTAACTCCGGAGCGCCCAAGTTCTCGACCAACTGCTTCTCGACCGTCAAATTATGCGTGTTGAGAAACAGTTGCTCTTCTTCGCCGGGCTCGTTCTCATCCACCATTCGCACCCGCGCTCCTCGTTTTTGGAGCAGGTCCGCCGCGGCCTGGCCCGACCGCTTCATCCCGATAACCAGCACTTCGGCGTTGGCGAGATTCATCTTCTTCGTCTGTAGGGGCGAGGCCTGCCTCGCCCCCGGCCTACCTGAGCTTCAGAGTTGTCAACGCGAAGAGCGCCATCACAAGCCCCGCTATCCAGAACCGCACAATCACTTTCGACTCCGGCCAGCCTAGCGCCTCGAAATGGTGATGGATCGGCGCCATCTTGAAAATCCGTTTTCCGTTGCGGAGCTTGTAACTTCCCACCTGCAGAATGACGGAAAGTGTCTCGATCACAAAAACGCCACCGATAAACACCAGCAGCACTTCCTGTTTAATCAGCACCGCAACCACGCCCAGCCCGCCGCCGAGCGAGAGCGAGCCGACGTCGCCCATGAAGACTTCGGCCGGATGGCTGTTGTACCACAGAAATCCCAGCGTGGCGCCCACCATCGCCGCACAGAACAGCGTCAACTCCTGCGAGCTCGGCAGATGCGCCAGGCCCAGATAATTCGAAAGGTCAGGGCGGCTTGAAACGTAGGTGAGCGCTGTCATCGCCCCAGAAGCGATGACCATGAGGCCGGAAGCTAAGCCATCCAGCCCATCCGTCAAGTTCACCATGTTCGACGATCCAACCATCATCAGTACGATGAATAGATAGAACGGCAGGAATGCTATCGGATAGGTCCAGAAATGATGGGCCAGCGGCTCAATCAGCAGGTCGGGATGGAACTGCTTGAAAAAGGGGACGTTAACGGCTGTCGAGTAGGCCTGGTTCGCATGGAGCAGCAGAAGAAGAAAACCTACCAACATCGCGCAAAGCACCTGATACACGACTTTTTGGCGCGCCTTCATTCCCAAGTTTCGCTTCTTCGTGATCTTCGAGTAATCGTCGAAAAAACCAATTAACCCGAATCCGACAAGGCCAAGCAGCGCGATCCACAAGTAGCGGTTCGTGAGATCACCCCACAACAACGTCGGCACAACAATCGAGACCACAATCAACAGCCCGCCCATCGTCGGCGTGCCTGCTTTCTTCTGATGCGACTTCGGCCCTTCTTCCCGGATGTGCTGCCCGAACGCCATCTCTCGCAGCCTGCTAATCATCCAGGGGCCAAGCAGCAGTGACATGGTGAGCGCCGTCAGGCTTGAAAGAGCCGCGCGAACGGTAATGTAATTGAAGACGCGGAACGCGGGAACGTACGGGTGTAACACTTGAACCAAAAGCCAATACAGCATTTTTACGATTCCATGATGGCAAGCGCCCGCTCTACGTGAGTTCCCCGCGATCCCTTGAATAGAATCGCATCGCCCCCACGCACGAACGTCCGCAAAAATTCTCCTGCCGGGTCGGGGTCATCGAAAAAATGAACATTCTCGCGACTGGCTCCGGCTTCTATGGCTCCTTGTACCAGCTGGCGGGCCGCTCCACGAATTCCGATTACCACGTCTATATTTGACTCCGCTGCATACTTTCCCGTCTGTTCGTGCAACATCTCCGACCATTGCCCCAATTCCAGCATCTCTCCCAGCACGGCAATCCGCCGGCTCGCCGGCTCCGCCCGTAGAACATCGATCATCAACCGCGCGGCGTCGGGATTCGAGTTGTAGCAGTCGTTCAGGATCGTAATGCCGTTCCAGTTTTCCCGCTCGCCGCGCATTTTTCCGGGCCGAACACGGGCCACGGGGTCCACCAGTTCTTCCGCTTGAATTCCAAAGACTTGAGCAACGGCAATTCCAGCCAGCAAGTTCGACGCGCCGTGGCGGCCAATGAGCCCACTGCTAAAGGAGGTACTCGCCACGCAAAACTTCACGCCGCTCGATCTCAGCTCGAGCTGCCCGGCGCGCACGTCGGCGCCTTCTGAAAATCCGTACGTCACGACGCGGCCCTTGTGAATCTCGCGGAAGGCCAGCACTCGCGGGTCGTCGGCATTCAAAACTGCCGTCCCATCCGCTCCTAGCGCCTCAATCAGCTCGCGCTTGGCGAGCGCGATTCCATCGATCCCGTTGAAACTCTCGATGTGAGCGTAACCTACATTCGTCACTACGCCAACTTGCGGCCGTGCGAGGGAGGCAAGAAACTGGATCTCGCCCTCATGGTTCATACCCAACTCGATCACGCCGATCTCGGCGGAATCGGGCAGGCGCAACAGCGAAAGCGGAAGGCCGATGTGGTTGTTCAGGTTGCCCGCGGTTTTTCCCACTTCGAAGCGCACGCTCAGCAACTCCGCAATCACATCCTTCGTTGTGGTCTTGCCGGCGCTGCCCGTGACGGCAACAATCGGTTTCGCCCACCGCTTCCTCGCCCACACGGCCAGCCTCTGTAGCCCGGTCAACGTATCCTCGACCCGGAATGTGGCGCCTGGCGACTCGACCGGTTCGCTCACCACTACCGCTGCTGCCCCCTTTTCAAATGCCGTATTTATATAGTCGTGACCGTCGTGAGTTTCGCCGTTGATAGCGAAGAAAAGATCGCCGCAGCAGATGGTACGTGTGTCGATGCTCCAGCCGGAAACAGCGACGGCCGGCGGGTCAGTGGGTTCGGCCAACGCCAGCGCGTCACGAATTTCTCTCAACGTAAGCTGCAGCGCCGTTCTCCATCAATTTGTCTTCCGGGAATAACCGGCTGATCGCAGAATTCTTCTCGCTACTTCGCGATCGTCAAACGCGACTGGACCGTCTTTCAAGATCTGATAGGTTTCGTGCCCCTTCCCGGCCAGAATTACGACATCTCCCGGCTGAGCTTCTTGAATCGCTCTTGCAATCGCTTTCTCCCGGTCCGGTTCAGCAACGTACTGTGTGTCGAACCGGCGCAACCCGACCAGAGCGTCGTTCATGATCGCCAGCGGATCTTCGCTGCGAGGATTATCAGAAGTCAGCACCACGAAATCGCTTGCTTCGCCCGCGGCCATTCCCATCAGGGGCCGCTTCGCCCGGTCCCGGTCTCCACCGCAACCGAATAAAGTGATGACGCGCTTGGGATGCAATCCTCTCGCTGCCGCGATCACATTGCGCAAAGCATCGTCGGTGTGAGCATAATCCACTACCACCATGAACGGCTGCCCTTCTTCGACCCGCTCGAAACGTCCCGGCACCCTCCGCAACACCGTCAATCCTTTTTGAATCTGCTCTTCGGTTAAACCGAGCGTAAGCGCGACCGAACAGGCCAGCAGAATGTTATAGACGTTGATGCGGCCAACGAGCGCCGATTCGAGAGCAAAGCGTCTGCCTGAGGCGTCGACGTCGAATCGCAATCCCTCGAACGAGGAATGAATATTCGACGCCACAATTGCGGTACCGCCATCAGTGGGCAGCGCTTGTTCGATGCC
Source organism: Bryobacteraceae bacterium (assembly GCA_049585195.1). Classification (GTDB taxonomy): domain Bacteria; phylum Acidobacteriota; class Terriglobia; order Bryobacterales; family Bryobacteraceae; genus KBS-96. Next base: position 42,418 of record JBAUZG010000096.1, read on the forward strand.
ATACCAAATCACCTCCGAGCCCGACGCGGGGCGTAAACGCCGGCCCCACTCGTCATCCATATTGATGACCGCAAAGCGGGGCGGCGGAGCGCCTTCGGGCTGAAACAACATCTGCTTCGCTTGGAAGTAGGCTTCCATGGTCTCGTGATAATCGAGATGGTCGCGTGTCAGATTGGTGAACGCGGCCGCGTGAAAATGCATGCCGTAAATACGACCCAGATCCAGCGCGTGAGACGACGCTTCCAAAGCGGCATGCGTGCCACCGGCCTCTTCGAGCTCGTGCAGCATGCGGAACAGGTCAAGCGATTCCGGAGTTGTGTTCACTGCCGGCAGGATTCGTCCGGCCAGATGATATTCGATGGTGCCGATTAGCGCAGTTATCTTTCCCGCGGCCCGCAGCATGGCGTCGAGCAAAATCGTGCTTGTAGTCTTTCCATTTGTGCCAGTCACGCCCGTGATCGCGATCCGTTCATCCGGCTTTCCGTAGAAAGCGCGGGCCACCAATGCCAGGGCGCGCCGCCCATGCGCAACCTGTATCCAAGCTCCCGGAAATCCGGAGGGTTTCGGCCGGTCGCTCACAATACCTACCGAGCCCTTGGCCAGCGCCGCGGAGGCGAATTGCGCTCCATCGACTTTCGCTCCGGCAAATGCGAAGAACAAGAAGCCCGGCGCTACTTTCCGCGAATCGTAAGCAACACCGCTCACGTCCATGTCCATAAGGCTTTCCGGTACCTTGGACGTGAGCGGCACTCCCACCAGGAGCTCTTTCAATCGCATTGTTCAGTGGTGCGTGGATGCGCTATCGCGGGAAGAGGCGGACTAAAGTCCGCCGCAGGCTAAAGCCTGTCCCACAGGCCGGTCGCTTCCGCTTCCGGCTCCTTGTCCTATTCGGTTACGATTATCTCTCATCGCGCAAACAATATGCGCACATGGGCGCCCGGGGGCAACTGTTCGCCGGGAGCAGGGCGTTGGACTCGTGCCAGTCCTTTACCTTTTGCTTCTATTTGTATGCCCTGCTCCACGGCCTCCTCCACCACATCCTGCACGGTCTTGCCTAAGAAATCGGGTGTTTTGGGCGCGCTGAGAGCGCTTGCCGGCATCCACGCCACCGGGTCACTTTCTTGATCGTTATTGGGCGTTTCGGAATCGCCGCCGAACGCCGTGCGCTGGTCCTCGAGCGACGGCGGATCGCTCAGATCCGCTATTGATACGTCGTCTTCGTCCGCTTGGTAATCCCCTTTCGCTCTTTCGTCATCCCTCTGATTGGACTTCGCCTCAAGCTCCGCTGGTAGATCGCGAGGAACGCCTCGAAGGCGTAGCGCTTCCTCGAGCACTGTGCGAAAAGCCGGCGCTGCGGCCTGCGCGGCCATCCCTGCCAATCCGCTTGTGCCCGAAACCGTTGCCACCACCACCACCGACGGGTTCACCACCGGAGCGAAGCCCATGAACGAAGCGTTGTAGTTATGCGTGTACATACGGCGCGCGAAATCGAAAATCTGTGCGGTGCCTGTTTTACCCGCCGTCGAATAACCGAGCACGTGGGCTTTCGTTCCCGTACCCATGAGTACCACGCGCTCCATCATTTGCCGCATGGTAATCACCGTGGTTGGCTCCAAGATGCGCTCCGGCAACGGATGGGTGAGCGAAACCTCGCGCCCGCCGGGTTCCCGCTCTGAGAGCATGACATGCGGCCGGACCAGAAATCCTCCATTGGCAATAACAGAAGCGGCCCGCGCCAGTTGTATTGACGTAACACTCACCTCGTGGCCCATGGAAATCGAAGGCAAAGACCCGGAACGCCAGCGGGATAACGGACGAAGCATCCCCGGCGCTTCCGCTGGAAGCTCGATGCCGGTCCTCCGTCCGAAACCGAACTTCCGCACATAGTTGTACATATTGGTCTCGCCGACCTGCATTCCGATATGAATCGCTCCGATATTGCTTGAATGGGCCAGCACGTCCTCCATCGGCAGCGCCCCGTAGCGATGTTCGTCATGAATCGTCCGGCTACCCAGCCGCAAAATTCCGTTGGCGCAATCGATGATGCTGGCGGGCCGTAAGCGTGTTGTTTCGAGCGCGGCAGAAACTGTAATCACTTTGAAAACCGAACCCGGCTCAAACGGCGCAACTACCGCGTAATCCTCGCGCCCATACGGGTTCTGTCCGGGCTTGAGTCGGTCGTTGGGATTGTAGTCCGGATAATTAGCAAGAGCGAGAACCTCTCCGGTATAAGGATCGATCGCGACGATCGAGCCGCGTTGCGCGTGTCTTTCCGTGACGGCCTGGGCGATCGCCCGCTCGGCAACATACTGTAGCCTGCTATCGATCGTGAGCGTCACGTCCATGCCCACGACGGGAGGCTTTTCGACATCAAATCCGTAAGCTCGGCGATGAACGTCGGTTGTCAGGCGGACGAGCCCTGGGGCGCCTGTTAGAACCGCGTTCAATTTCTTTTCGATGCCTGCGACCCCGCGCCCCTGAGCATCGACGTTGCCGATGACGTGGGCGGCGAGCCGGCCATTGGGGTATGATCTGGCGACGCCCGGGCGTATATCCACCCAGTCGAGGTTCATTTTGCGAATCGCTTCCACTTCCTCCGCGGTCGCGCGGTTGTCGATCACCAGATAACCGCGACGCGTAGCGGCCGCATGCAAAATCTGACTGAGCAGCTCATCTTTATCGAGGTTCAAAACGCCGGCCAACAAACTGGCGGCGGTGTCCTTATCCGGAATGCGCAATGGGTCGACACAAACGACAGGCGCCTGAGAACTGATGGCGAGATAGTTTCCGTTCCTGTCGAAAATAGCGCCGCGCGGAGCTTCAATCGGGTCGAGCTTTTCCTGCTGCATTTCCGCCATGCGGGCATACTTGTCATGGCTGAAGACCTGGAGTTGAATCAGTCGAAGGATCAGGACCAGGAGCCATATTCCGAGAACCAGGGCGAGCATGGCAAGCCGCTCCTCTGATTTCGAAAGCGCAAACGGCCCGCGTGGCCCCTTTTTGCGCGAGCCTTGCAGAAACTCGCGTAAAACGGGCTGGCCTTTGCCTTTTGCGCTCTTCAGAAGCGGCGCGAGAGATGTTCCCATTGCCCGATGGGGAGTGACTCCCCATTCCCCTAGCTCTCAATGCGTAGTCAGATCGCTTAACGGCATGTGATTGCGTGCTTCTCGATTCACGGCGCCATCCAGGAATTGCACCTGACGCGGAGCCGGATCGACCATCTTCAGCCTTGCCGCCAAGCGGTTCAGATTGTCCGGGCTCAATAGTCTTGCGGCCTGGAAAGTCACGATTGCGCGCTCTTGCCTCAGTGTCGACTGCTCCTGGCGCAACTGTTGAATGTGGTAACCCTCGATCGTGTTGTAAGCCGCCGGAAATAGCCCCGCGATGACGAACGCGGCTACCGCGAACCCAGCCACGACGGCCCGAAAACTCGCCCGCCGGGCTACCGGGTCGACGGCGCGCACTACGGCTGCGTTGTCGATCCGTTTCACATACATGTATACGTCTTCGTTCGCCAGCGGTCGCAAACGGCAGCTCTCCGTTCGCGGCCTCACTGCGACGTTCAACAACTCCTGTTCTTGTACTCCAACAAAACCTCTGACCATCGTTGCCAGCGATGCCATTTCGTTACTTTCCTCGCGCCTTCTTCGTTACGTTTTTTAGTTCATTTCGAGCGCTCGCAGCTTTGCGCCGCGCGACGCCTGGTTTTCCGCAATCTCTATCGGAGCGGGTCTGACAACATGTTTGGTCAGTATCGTGGCGCACCCCCGTCGAGCCAACGATTGGAATGCCCGCTTCACTTGACGGTCTTCGGTGGACATAAACGTCAAGACCACAAACCTTCCACCCGCTCTGATCCGCTCCGGTATTTGCCGAAGCATGAATTCAAGCTCCTCCAACTCCCTATTCACCCTTAGCCGCAAAGCCATGAAGGTTTGCGTGGCCGGGTGTATTCTCCCCGTCCGCGGCACGGCTGCTTCTATCACTCGAGCCAAACGGCCCGTCGTTAAGATTGGCCGTGCGCGGACGATTGCTCTGGAGATTCTCCGCGACCTCCTTTCTTCGCCAAGCTGATAAATCAAATCGGCGAGTTCCCTTTCGGGAAGATGATTCACAAAATCTGCCGCAGTTTCGGCCTGGGTGCGATCCATTCGCATATCGAGCGGCCCGTCTTCTGTCAGCGAGAAGCCCCTCTCCGCCGTCATTAACTGGTAGCGGCTTGCCCCTAGATCGGCCAGCACTCCGTCCACTGCCTTAACTTCGTTTGCATCGAGCGCTTGCAACACGGTCGAAAACGGCCCATGATGGAACCGTACCCGCGCGGCCCACTCCGCCGTATTCGCTTTCGCCAACTCGAGCGACTCCGCGTCGCGATCGCACGCGATCACGAAACCCGTTTCGAGCCGCGATGCGATCGCCGACGCGTGACCCCCGAGTCCTGCCGTTAGGTCGACATAGATGCCATCCGGCTTGATCGCTAAAAAGCGCAAAACCTCGTCGAGCAGCACCGGATAATGCCAGGGCTTCGGCTCCATACATGGCCATCAACGCAATCCCTTCTCTTCGAGAGCCTGTACTTTGGTGTCGAGACCACCCATAGCTCGATTCAACCGTTCCTCGTATACATCTTTCCCGATCACCTCGATACGCTGCTTGAAGCAGCGTAGATACACCTGCTCGCCTTCCATGTTCAACTTGCGGCGCAATTCCGTCGGCACCAGCACCCGGCCTTGTGCATCGACGTCCGAATCGGCTCCGTAGTGATAGGCCACAAACGCCACGTCTTCCTTGACGCCTGTGTCCTCGCCCTTCTCTTGCAGCAAGATTTCGTTTTGCCGCCATACCGAAATCGGATAAATTCGAACTGTGGAGCCATTTATCGTCGTTACAAAAACCTTTTGGTCGCCGAGCGCCGCCACATATTCGACAATTGCGGCGGGCAGCTTCAGCCGTCCCTTCTCGTCGACGCGAGCGGAATGGAAGCCACGAGGGGCCTCGATCGACGGAGGCGACCCGGTTTGACCGTTGTTTTGATCCACCCTGCTCCACTTTGGACCGCTTTAGTCCACAGACCGATGTTTACATGATCGTGGCTTGTATGCAATAGATTTCTTTAAAGAAATCGCGGCAAGTTGTTGTTTCGCCTAGCCTTCGCCGCCAGACTCGGCCCGACAATTCTGAAGTCTGGCGATCGGGTGGAAAATCGATCGCGAAACTAAATGCTGACGCAGGCTGCTAGCCGTCGGAATTCATGCGAAATGCGAAAAGAGCGATGCGATTAGATGGGGTGTGCGTGACTGCGAGCAAACCAACCCGTTTTGCGAAAGGTTGTCACCGGAAAGGGGAAAATGAGTGGAGCGATACCTTTGCGTGCTAATCGGCGGGGGAGCTGGCGCGGTGCTCCGGTACATGGTGGGAAGCGCGGTTGCATCCCGCTACTCCGGCCGGTTTCCGCTTGGCACGTTTCTCATCAATGTTAGCGGTTCGTTCCTGATTGGTCTGCTGATGGGGCTATTTACCGAGCGGTACGCAACTCATCCTAACTGGCGACTATTCCTTGTAACGGGTGTATTAGGTGGATTCACAACCTTTTCCAGTTTTGAATATGAGGCCCTGGTTGCCGCACAAACCGGTGCAGTTGCAACCGGCATGGTTTATGTTGTCGCGAGCGTCGGGATTGGCTTCACGGCCGCTTGGATAGGCGCATCGCTGATAGCGAGGCGTTAGGAGCCTTGGGATATAATTCGGTGCGACCGATGACCTCTCTTCCCGATTACATTCAAAAGACGACACCGAATCCGGCGAGCAAGCGCGCTCCCTGGTATGTGAACACAGCCCCAAGCTATGCGGGCGTATTTTTGTGGGTGGCGTTTTACCAGTCCATCGGGCAAGGCAGCGTCGATCGGGCCGGCGTTGGGACGTGCTTGTTCGCGCTGCTTGTAGCGGGACTACTGAGCTACCTGCTTTACTATTACGCTCCGGCGATGTTAGGGATGAAAACAGGTTATCCCCTCTACGTGGTGGGCAGTTCCACATTCGGCACGACGGGCGGCTACCTGATGCCTGGCCTGCTCATGGGTTTGTTGCAGATTGGATGGTTTAGCGTCGCCACATTTCTGTCAGCAACATTCATTTTGAGCGGGGCGCGCAGTGGAGCGAAGCCCGGCTCTGTTGCGTTCATTATTCTATGCGTGATCTGGGGCTATGTGATGGCGTATATCGGAGTGAAGGGCATTCAATACGTAGCGAAAGTCTCGCTGGTTCTCAATCTCATACCCCTTCTAATGATCCTGTTCGTCTTCGCGCGGACGGCGCGAGGCATACCGCAGCACGTGCCGGCTCATCCCGACGCGTTTGCAGCCTTTACCGGTCTGATAGCGGTTGTGATTGGCTTCTTCGCAACCGCCGGTGCCGCTGGAGCGGACTTCGGCATGAACAACCGCGATCAAGGCGATGTGAAATGGGGAGGCCTGATTGGTATTGCACTCGCAGTTTTGGTTGCCGGCGGATTGCCGCTGTTATCGGTAGCGGGCGCACAGGCGCTCGATCCGAATCTGCAGAGTTTGAATTTTGGAGAGGTGATCGGCGCGACAGGTGGATGGATCGCGAGCGCGATGTTTTTCCTCTTCGCCCTGGCTTCGGTAACGCCGTCGTGCTTTTGCGCGTTCATTGCCGGAAACAGTTTTTCCACGATGATACCGGGCGTCTCGCGCATGGTATCCACCATGATTGGAGTGACGGTCAGCATCATTCTTGCCTTCACGGGAGTAGCCGCCAATCTGATCGGCTTCTTTAACATCGTCGGCGCATCGTTCGGCCCAATCTGCGGCGCCATCACGGCCGATTACCTTCTCTCGGGACGGAAGTGGGCTGGACCCCGCTACGGAATCAACTGGGCGGGTTACATTGCCTGGGCACTTGGATTTGTCGTGGGCCTGACACCTTTCCTGCCGCTTTCCGCAGATTTAAAGCGAAGCCTGCAACCGGCCGTCGTCTACAGCTACGTTGTCGGGTTCATTACGTATTGGGTGCTTGCGAAGATCGGCCTTGAACCGGCGACTGAGACGAGGGTTGCCGAGCCGACATCGTCGCCTGCGCCGTTGGGAAATTAGCCCCTGCAAAACTGCAGGATACGGAATTTTTTTCCTAGGACCACTAGGACTCCGGCACTGTTGTATTAGCCGCCGCTTCCGGTAAAGACTGGAGAAGAGCGTAAGAATGACGCGCTGGCAATGGGTGTTGCTTCAGGGTCTGAACTGAGCACAGCGCCTCATTCATCGGAGGAGCGAAGTGTCACGAACAGGCTGGTCGAACGTTTTTGTAGTACTAGCGGCTATCAATTTGGCGTTGGCGTTTTTGCCGCATAATCCCGTCAGAGCCTTGGATTGGATTGCCCTACCGGCGTTTGTCGCTGCGGGTTTCGCAGCCCGACGGCGAATGGTAAGCTAATCACCTACGGCAGAAGTCTGGAACAAGGGGCAAGGCAGGTTGAATGCCTGTCCCGCCCTAACCCCGACACTCGTCTACAAGCCAATTGCTAATGCGCCGGAGACGGCGACTAAGAGAGCAATGGCTTGGCTGCCGTTGTCTTTGAACGCGAAAAGCACCGGGTCGTCCGTCATAAGCCCCTTGTTTGTGACGACGGTGACCCGCCGGACCCAGACAAATAAAAGCAGGCACACTAGCCAAAGAACTTGGGGATGGCGGTACAGTTTCGAGGCGGCCATGCTGTTGATGTAGAGAGCCAAAACTACAACAGACAGGTACAACGACCACTCCGCAAACGACCTTACAGTGGACATATCGGACAAGAGATAGCCTCGACGTGCCAGACGCACGCCGTTACACTCCGACATCGAAAGGAGTTCGGTCCAACGCTTGATGAGCGCTAGACCAAGAAACAGGAAGGCGGAGAAAGCGAGCGTCCAGTACGATACGTCGATATGCTCGGCTGCTCCAGCGAACAGGAGTCGAAAGTTGTAAAAGAGCGTGAGAACAAGAACATCCAAGAAGACGATTTGTTTTAGCCCGACAGAATAGCCGAGATTCGTCACTGCATAGAGCAAAAGCACAATTCGAGCAGAGAACGGGAGGCTCCAAGCAAGGGCGATGGTCAGTACCGCGCATGCAACAAGTAAGAGTAAACCCTGCTCAGTATTCAGATCGCCGCAGGCTAACGGCCTTTTTGCCTTGCGCGGATGCATGCGGTCTGCCTCTCTATCGAGCAGGTCATTCAACACATAGAACATTGATGCACACCATGAGAATGTGAAAAAGGCTTGCGCCGATGCGAGCAGCCGCCATGGCTGTAATTCATGACTCAATAGCAGCGGCATGAAGATCAACACGTTCTTTGACCAATGGTGAGGGCGCAGGGCGCTGATCCACGCTTTGAGCAGAGTTGTTCGGCAGGAGAGGACAGCAACCGCGGAGTTTCCTTCTTTCGAGCGTGTATGCACGATAACTTGATCCTCGGCAACGTCCATGGAACGAGAGACCTATTGCGCGTACGGGAACGAAGTAACATGTGCCCACTTATCGTGCCAGGCGTTTGCGGACACGATCAGGACAATCCATTCAATCTGAATGCCAAAGAAGATCGATACCGTCCCAAGCATGGCCTTCTTCCTTGAGGTCGAATTGAGAATTGGAGCGAACACTTGACGCCACGGCCGGGTGAGTAGGGCATCGAGCAGTGCGAACGAGAAAACTGCGAATAGAGGAATTAGTGGAAAAGCGTAGCGCGGCTCCGACCATGTCAGCCAGCAGGGAAGTGCATAGACGGACGCGACACCAAGAGTGGTAAAGAGCGCACTTGATTCGATTCGCAAGCTCGGCAGGTTAAAGCAACTGATGATAGCGATGGCCATGATGGGCCAGAAGAACGCCGCTTCCAAGACGGTGATTGCGCCACCAAGCCATTGACGCATCGATCTTCCTGTATTGGAGTGCCGGACCAGCGGATCGGCATAGTGGATCGGGAACCTGAAATAAGCGCGAACCCGGTTCAGCGTTCTCAGTGCGAATAAGTCCGGGCGCGTCAGAATGAAACGCAGCGTAGTCTGGCGCAACTGACGTTGCTGCTCCAGCGGGGGCTTATAGTCGATCTCGTGTTCGAGTTCCAAAAACCTGGCCGGAAGTGCGCCATAGGTAGGGCAGTCGCGGCAAGTAAGATAGAGCGGCGTAGCCGGATGATTCGAGAACACGATGTTCTCCTCGTTCGAATCGTTGATAAAGACAAAACGGCCGGCCATGTTCGATACTTTCCAGAGCCAAACTGAAACCATGATTGAGGTGATAACGAGCGAAGCTGTGGCGAGGCTCCATCTTCTGGTTCGAAACACAAGGTAAGCCGGAATGATAATCGCTAAAGCGAGACTATTGGCGCGCACAAGAGCTACTGCGCCAAGAGATATGCCTAGAAAAGCGGCCAGCCAAACGGATGGCTTCCGAAGTATCAGAATGGTGCAGTAGACGATAACCAACAAGCATGTAGCGGTCAGATACTCTGTCGATGGGTCGAAGGCGTAACGAATGTACGACGGGTAAAAAGCGAATGCAAGAACCGCCAAATTGCCTGCGCGCCGCGATGCAAGCTCTTTGAGAAGCCCGTATAGGGCAAATGAGAAAGCAACGTAGACGGCCAGGATCGACGCGCGGGCAACCAGCATGCCGTAGCCGAAGAGCGCATGGAAAAACGCCAGGTAATACGGTAGTCCCGGCGGCCAGTAAGTATAAAAGTGCTCGTTCCGCAATAGCTGTCCTGCCATGACATCGTAAGAGGGATTCTCATGAGCCAGGAATTTGCCGCCTACCAGGGCCAGCGGGATCAGCCTTACTAAAACACCGAAACCAATGAGGAAATAAATCGCATGGCGAGAATCGAATGCCTGTATGAGGCATGAAGCGTATTGCCGCCTGTTCTGGGCGACAGCGCTCGAGGTTGACATGCGTCGCAACACTCGCAGGCTACAAAAACCCTGAGGTGCAGGTCATCAAGGAATTGTCAAGCTTGTGTAAAAGCGAGTGCTGCCAGTTCCTCACGCGACCACTAGTGACTCGTGGCGCAGATTGTCAAACCTGCGGCAGATTGTCAATCGTCATCGGGTGCACTTTCAGTCCGCCTCCTGCGCCTTCAACGAAACTGGAAAGCTCTTTGGCGTAGCTGACAACCACTGCGCCATGTACGTGTCGTCAGCTCGCTTCAGCCTCATAATTTCGCGGCGCTTGGCAAACGTTCTTCTCCAGTTTTTAGCGACTAGGACGAAAGCCGGGAGTGAACGCCATTCGACTGTCAGACATGCGGCAACAACGATCAGGTCGCGAAGCGTAATAGGAAACCAATAGCGCCGGTAGAGATCGCCTGTCATATTCTTGATCCGCAGGAGCCAGCGATTCTTCACCGAATGCATATTGATGCTAGGAGGCAGCTCACGGCGATTGCCGGGAAAAACAGTTCGAACATGATAAGCAACCGCGGCCGGTGCGTAAAGACACTTCCAGCCCAGCAATTGCGCGCGCCACGAGACGTCGGCGTCCTCCCGGTAGGAGAAGAAATCGGGATCGAAGAACTCGCCGTGAATCGAGATACGCTCGATCATTTCGCGGCGGTAGAGGGCGGCGGCTCCGGTTGCGCCAAACACATACTCCAGCTTGTCGTACGATCCATCGTCTATAAGCCGGCTGCCGCGATCGAGATGCCGCAGCTCAGGCGTCAGAAATATGCCCGTCGAATCGATCAGCGGTTTCTCCGGAATTGTTAAGTCGTGCGCGAGGCAAAGCAACTTTCCGCAGACTGTGCCCACCTCCAGCCGTGCTTCGCCAGCCGCCACGAGAGTAGAAACGAAAGTAGATGTGAGAAGCACGTCGGGGTTCAACGCAAGCACCCAACGGCCTTCGGAGACTTCGATCGCCTGATTCTGCGCGAAAGCGAAACCGGTATTTTCGCTGTTGTAAATCACTTTGTACGAACTATCGAGCGTGCCCAGAAAGCTGCAAGTAGAATCGGCGGAGGCGTTGTCGACGATCACAACTTGAATGTTCGGGTAAGATTGGCCCGCAATAGACTCAAGACACTTTCCGATGAAACGGCTGCTATTGAAAGTGACTATTGTGATCGAAACCAGTGGAAACTCTGCCATACATCACAACGAAGCCGGAAGACCGCTCCCTCGCGGTCGCGGCTCGGTTGTCGGCTGCGGCTATCCGCAGCCTAGCACAGCGAAATAGATGCGCCAACTGAAGTCCCAACCAAAGCGTGATTGAAGATCGCGAATCTGCATCTCATGATCGCGAAGGAGAGACTGGAGCCGAGCAGGAGGCGCAGAGTTCTTGGGCAGGCGCCGGACTAGCCGGGCTCCATCCCACTTGCCCCGGAGCGCGGCTACGAAGTTTCGTTGCCGGATGGTCGTAAGCAGGAAGAGAGCTTGGCCAACCAGAACGCGCGATAGCGAGAGCTTCCCCAGTCCAAATTTTGTGGCCAGCAGGACTTGGTTTCGCGAAACAAAATAGGTCGTTTTCGAGCTCCCCAAAGTTGCGCTGCCGAGATGCACGGCGCATGCCTTCGGTTCATATATTCCGGTAAACCCGGCGAGAGCAAATCGCAGCCCGAAATCGACGTCTTCGTAGTACGACTCGAATTCTGCGTCTAACAGGCCAACGCTATCAAAGACGCGGCGGTTTATCAGGCATGCTGTGAGAGGCGCAATCTGAACATTCCGCCTCTGATCCCAAATATCGCCATCCGGCAAGTTCCATCCGCACCGCCACGCGCAGCCCGAGGCGGCAACCAGATCCCATGCTCCGTCGATGCGGCCGGCATGCGTTGCTCGCAAGAGTTTGCCAACCACAAGCGAGGCGCGCTCGTCATTCGCCGCTTTCAAAGAATATTCAAGCCATTGTGGATCGAGTTCCACATCATTATTAAGGACCAAAACCCATTCGGCTTCCGAGGCCACGATGCCTGCATTAACTGCCTTTGCAAAGCCTTGATTGGAGGCGAGCTTAATCGCGCGCGCCCCCAAAGCCCGGGTCGCCTCCAACGTGTCGTCCTCACTGCCGTTATCGACGACGATCGTCTCCGAAACCGGCTGGGTTTGTCGCTTCAGGTTCTCGAGAATGTTTCCAACAAGATCCGACCGATTCCAGGTTGGAATCACGGCGCATACAGAGCCCTCAACCACCGTGGTGCGTCAGAAACCAGTTTTGAGAGTTGAAAACCTTCTTTTCCGGCGGGCGCGGAGCTCGTGTGAATACGCCGTCGCTATCCATGATCCAAGCGCCGCCATCGTCATCGAGATACGCCTGGAGAATCTCATCACGCAGACGCCGCAGCAGTTTCGGACGCTCGATTGGAAACAGAATCTCTACTCGGCGGTTCAGATTGCGCGGCATCATGTCCGCGCTGCCTAAATATAAAATCTCGTGCCCGCCATTGCGGAAATAGAAGATGCGGCTGTGTTCGAGAAAACGGCCAATGACGCTCTTTACACGGATGTTTTCGCTGAGTCCGGGAATACCTGGGCGGAGGGAGCACACTCCGCGCACAATGAGATCCATTTTCACGCCGGCTCGCGACGCTTCATACAGCAAGCGAATCATCCCGGGATCTTCGATGGCGTTCATCTTCAGAATCATGTAACCATCGCCGCTCTTTTTATGCTCGGCAATTTCCTGTTTGATTAAACGCGTGAGACCGGAACGCAAACCCAAGGGAGCGACGAGCAGTTTTCGATACGATTTTTTAGCTGAATACCCCGTGAGGTGATTGAACAGGTCGCTGACATCGCCTCCGATCTCTTCGTCTGCCGTGAAAAAGCCAAAGTCTGTGTAGAGGCGCGCAGTCGTCGTATTGAAATTTCCCGTTCCAAGGTGAATATAGCGGCGGATTGTATCGCCTTCGCGCCGGACAACCATGGCGACTTTAGCATGCACCTTCAGTCCCAACAGTCCGTAAATTACGTGAACGCCTTCTCCTTCAAGCTTCTGCGCCCATTCAATATTGCTCTCCTCATCGAACCGCGCCTTGAGCTCAACGAGCACCGCCACTTGCTTGCCGTGCTGGATCGCATCAAGCAGCGCCTCGACAATGGGAGACTTCTGCCCAACCCGATATAGCGTCATTTTGATGGCCATCACGTCGGGGTCGCGGGCCGCAACACGCAAAAAATCGACTACGGGCTGAAACGACTCGTACGGATAATGAAGCAGAATATCGGATTGCGCGATGAGGCTGAACATGTCCGATTTCGCCACAGCGCTGAAGCCGGCGGGAACGGCCGGAACGAATGGTTTATCCTTCAGGTCGGGCCGTTCAAGATTAAGCAACGCCTTGACACGGCTGATATCGAGCGGGCCGTCCACGCGGTACACGTCGTTATGATCCAGTTCCAGGTTTCCGGTCAGCAGATCGATGAGTTTCGCCGACATGCCAGTGTGAACTTGAAGGCGGACGGCATCGCGGAAGCGCCGGCGCCAGACCGCTTCCTGTACGCTTTCGAGCAAATCGTCCGTTTCTAATTCCTGAATGGCTAGCTCTGCATCGCGCGTCACGTGAAAGAAACTGGTGTGGATAATCTCCATTTCTGGGAACAGCGAGGCGAGATTCTTTACGATGAGATTCTCGAGCCATATAAAAACGACTTCCCCATCCGGAGCAGGTACCGGCACAAGCTGCGGGAGCGAATCGGGAACCTTCACGCGCGCGAATCGTTCAACACCGTCTCCGTTCGAAACAACCGCCGCAACGTTCAGGCTAAGGTTCGAGATGTGCGGAAATGGCCTGCCGGGATCGACGGCCAAGGGTGTAAGAACCGGATATACAATGCGGTGAAAATAGTCGGATGCGGCAGCTTGCTGCCCCTCGCTCAGCTCTTCAAAAGCCAGTATCCGGATTCCCGCCTTGCGAAGCGAGGGAACCAGATCGTTGCGCCACACTCGGTAGATGTCATCCATCAAAGCTGTCACTTCGGGCCGTATGAGTTCCAGCTGCGCTCCAGGGGACTTGCCATCAATGCTGAGCTCGATGTTCTTCGTATCGATCTGCTGCCAAAGCGCTGCCACTCGGACCATGAAGAACTCGTCCATGTTCGACCCGAGAATACTCACAAACTTCACGCGTTCGAGGAGCGGGTTGGCTGTGTTCAGCGCTTCGCCCAGAACGCGGCGTTGAAAAGCCAGCAGGCTGAGATCCCGATTTATATATGCGTCAGGGTGGTCCAGGCGCGTGCGTGCCGGCGCGGCCTGAGGAGAAGTAAGCGCATCTTTGCCCGGCTGAGGGCTGGCGGTCGCGTTTTTCATAGTCGATGAGCCAAGACGATTCGGATTTGGGACGAAAAACCATCTTCTCAGGTTTGCGATCGAGGCGCGTGGCGTGGGGCGATTTCCAGGGTTTCCGACAGGCGGCTAGGCCCAGAATGCCGTTTTTACGGGCTGCGGGAGGGTTGTGATGCAGAAAACCCGCCAAAATCGCCGTTTTTTTTGCGATTTGTGCTTTACAACAATTGACCGCGTCACTTATGATCGAGGAGGACTCAGGCGACTGTAAACATCGTGGCACGTTTATGTTTAAAACATTCGGAGCGAAATGTGTACGCGCCGAGCCGTAATTCCAATACGTTTGAGTGAGTAGGAGGTCAATATGGCCGATACTAAGATGACCCAGACCGCCATCGTCCGGGAGTTGGCGGAAACTGCCGAGATCAGCAACAAGGTGGCCAAAGCGGTGGTCGAGCATTTCGCCGCCATGGCGGTTCGGGAGACGAAGAAGAACGGCGTGTTTGTTCTGCCAGGAATCGGACGCCTGGTGCGGAGTGAACGGAAAGCCCGAATGGGACGGAATCCAGCCACCGGCGAGGCGATCAAGATTCCCGCCAAGAAAGTAGTAAAGTTCCGTATTGCCAAGTCAGTAAAAGACTCGATCGTTCCGCCAAAAAAGAAGTAGCAGTTGAGTTAGGGCACGTAAACGCGAACCCCCGCCAGTAGGATGCGGGGGTTTACTTTCAAGGCGCGGGAGGTGAGTCTTCAACGCGGCGCTGCTCTTGCGACCGCCGCTCAAGTGGAAATTATCAGGTCGGCTTCTTCGAGTCAGGTTCTTCGTCGCTCTTTAAAGCGCCTTTAAAGTTCTTAATGCCCTCGCCTAAGCCCTTCGCAAGCTCTGGAATTTTCTTGCCGCCAAATAGCAGCACGGCGACAACGAGTATGACGAGGAGCTCTGGCGCGCCAATCGATCGGAACATAGTTCCTCCTTAGTTCGGCGGATATTCTTATTGTAGAGATGCTGTTTCGACAGCGTCAAGTCAGCCTGGATCGACCAGGCTTCGATCGAATGATGAAGCGCAAGGCATTTGACGCCCGAAAAGAAGTAAAAGCGATCGCCAGAGAACGCGTCGGCAGCCCCAAGCCCTCGCGCCCGATCGAGCCTAAGACCCGGCGCAAGAAACCCAAGCATAAGAAATTGGATATCGCCGAAGAAGAGAGCGGCGCGACCGACCGGCGCGCGTAAGCACACGGTTTGCGGTGATCGCCTTCGCGTCAGGTTCGAGAGAACATGGCGCCCACCAGCCGCAGGAGCAAACCTAAGGCGAACAACGGGACCACCGCAACGGCAGCTTTTGTCTTGCTCACGCGATATGCGACGGCGAAAATCAAGATCGCCATGACAATTTGCCAGATTCCAAATACGTTCACGTAGCCTAAGAAAGCAACCAGCACCTTGCTCGTTCCGGTTGGAGCAAAAATATCCAGCCCTAGCGCCGGCTGCAGATCGGCCATACCCGTCGGCTCGCCTTTCATGTGAAGCACTACAG